>CBFGQE010000438.1:0-3388 GCA_965650815.1 uncultured bacterium | reverse complement strand
AGCTCCAAGGCCGGCCCCTGCCCCCAGCCCGCGCCTTCTCTCTGGCTGATCCACGCCCGCGACAGCCGGAACACGTCCACGAAAGGCAGCTCGGTGTTCCAATCGGCCGGACCCGCCAGATTGATGCCCAGGGCCGGCCGGGGTGCCGCCGCCGAAGCGACCGTCGCGACCATCAGCACCAAAGCGAACCACAGACCTTGGGAGAACGAGACCAGACGGTGTTTCATCGGGAAAAGAGGGATTCGTCGGACACTGCCCTGCCCACGGCTCCGAGTCGATCCAAGGGTTGGACCCTGCTCCGACCGCGGTCGGGAGCATGAGCTTCACGCCATTTTGGCAACAAAACGGGGACAGTTCATCGGACTGTCCCCGTTTTCTTTCCGGCATCTGGAATCTGGAATCCGAAATCCAGCCGTCACATGTCCTGCGGTCCGGCCATCTTCTCGCCGTCCAGGCGGTAGATGCCCACGAGGTAGCCGTTTTCCCGGGTCGGCCCTACCTTTAACTGCCCGTAGATCGTCACCGGCTGGTCCATCATCGGGCGCACGCCCTTGTCGGTCATCGTCACGCTGATCCACTCGTTGATCTTGGGCACCGAACCGTAGCAGCAGGCCGACTGATCGCGCATGATGAGGAACTCCGTCACCAGACCCGACTCCGGGCTCACCTTCAGCGGCAGCATGAAGCCCATCACCGCCGCCTTGGTCCCGTCGAGTTCCTGGATCTTCTTCGGGATTTGCGCCCGGGTCTTCTCCTCCGCCTCGGCCTCCTTGTCGGGCGGGGCCAGGAGCAGGTCGTCCGTCAGGTCGAATTCGTAGCCCGACAGCGTGTCGAAGCCGATGCCGGTGTAGCCGGGCTCCACGTTCGTCGGCGCCGCCGAAGCCACCGCATAGCCCATCGGCGAAGTCGGGATCAACCCGCTCGCGGCCGCCTCTCCGGCCTGGGCTCCGCTCGTCACCGAGACCACCGCGTTGCTGCCGGGGCCCGACGCAGCATCGGCACCGGCCACGGCGGATTCCCGGTCCGGCACCGGCACCGGCACGGCGATCGGCTCGCCCCGGATGGCCTCGCCCTGGACCTCTACAGTGGCGTTGGTCGCGACGCTGTTGGTCGGAGCGGCGGGCTGAGGCTCCGCCGTTTTCGGCCCGCAGGCGGTGCCCAGCACCAGCACCGCGGTCGCCTGGGCACAGATCCGGATCAAAGGCTTCAGCTTCATGTCGCGGACGGTCCTTTCACTTTTCGAGCTGGAACGAAACATCGGTGAAAGTCTTACCCCGGATGGTGGCCTCGGGCAAACGGCCCTTCAACGGCCCGGCCGTCTTCAGCAGTTCGGCCTGCCCCTCGAACTGCGCGGTCTCTCCGACGCGCTCGCCCGTTGAGGGGTTCGCCGCCGCGCGGAGCACGACCGACTCCTCCTTGTCGCCGACGGTGAAGGCCACGGTGAACGTCTCGTTCGTCACCCGCACGTAGTTCTCCGCGTGGCCGTCCAGCAGCCAGAGCGTCAGCTTGCCCGCCGTCCGGTCGCTCAACAGCTCCGCGTTGTAGAGATGGTCGCCCAGTTCGACGAGCTGCCCGCCCATCTTGGGGCTGTGGGCGTGGCCGTGGTTGTGGCCGGCGTGGTCGTCCTTGGCCGGGCCGCAACCGGTCAGGGCCAGACCGCCGACGACGGCAAACGCTGCGAAGAGAGCGGAAGTTTTCATGGATCGATTGTTTTCAGGGTTTCAGGAAACGGGCACCAGGTTTTCGGCGACGGGCGTGCGGTAGGCCTTCCAGGCCGGAACCACCCCGGCCAGGGCCCCGAGCGCGATCATGCCCGCCGGAGCCCACAGCATCACGGGATGACCGGTGAACGCGTCCAGCACCACGCCGGTCTGCGCCCGGATCACCGCCGCCGCCGCGCCGACAATGACCGCGTAGAAGGCGAACGCCAGCAGCATTCCCAGCGCGGCGATGGCCGCCGACTCCAGCACCACCGTGCCGAAGATCGTCGTCCGCCGCGCCCCGAGCGCGCGCAGGATCGCGATGTCGCGGCGGCGTTCGTTCATCGAGTTGTAGATGCTCGCCAGGATCGAGCCCGCCGCGACCAGCGCCACCAGATACGCCACCAGCGCCAGCACGCGGTCGATCCAGCCGATCTTGTCGAAGAGCTGCGACACCACGCTGTTGATCGGCCAGGCAAAGGTCAGCCGGTCGCCCTGCTTGTTATACATCGTGTCCAGCCGGAAGCCCGTCTGCGCCCCGCCCCGCAGCTTGACCAGCACGGCGCTGACATCGGCGGCGTAGTTCGGGTCGTGACCGCTCATCAATTGCACCCCCTCCAGCGGAATCCAAAGCACGCGGTCCGCCGGAGTGTTCGACGGCTCCAGCACGCCCACCACCACGTAGGTCTCCGCGTGCTGCGCCTTGGGATCGAAGTTCAACCCATGATACGGCTGGAACTTGTCGCCGACCTTCAGCCCCAGCTTCTGCGCCACGAAGCTACCCACCACCGCCTCGCGCAAGGCCGGACTAAATATCCGCCCGTCCGCCAGCCGATACTTCCGGCCAGGCGCGAACTCCACGTCCGTCAGCATGTTGGTCAGCGTGCCGACGATGCGGAACCCGTGGTAATTGTCCCCCACCGCGATCGGCACGGCCAAGGCCACGGCCGGATGTTTGCGGATGTCCTCCACGTCCTTCGGCGAGACCAGTCCGGGCGAAGCCTCCAGATGAAAGACCGAGTTCAACACCAGTTGCAGCTTCGAGCTGCGCGCGCCCAGCACCGCGTCGAACCCCGCCGTCACCTGCGTGAAGGTCTTCTTCGTCTCCGTCTTCACCACCCAGACCGACATCAGCAGCCCGCCCGCGAGCGCGATGGAAACGGCCGTGACGGCGGTGGAGAGCAGATGTTGCCGCAGGCTGCGGAACACGATGGCCAAGAGAGTCACGACGTCGCCTCCTGCGGAGCGGACTTCGCCGCGCGGTTGATCTCCGCCAGGTCCATCCGGTCCTCGAAACGTCCGAGCACCTCGCGGTCATGGCTCACCAGCAGCAGCGCCGCGCCATTCTCCGCGCACGCCTCGCGGATCAAGGCCAGCGCCTCGCCCGCGTTGCGATGGTCGAGATTGCCCGTGGGTTCGTCGGCCAGCACCAGCTTGGGCCGGTTGGCCAAGGCCCGCGCCACCGCCACGCGCTGTTGCTGCCCGGTGGAAAGCTGTCTCGGCCGATGCTGCAACCGGTCCTGCAAGCCGACCCGCCGCAAGAGCGCCTCCGCAAACGCGCGGTCCACGCCTTTCCCGAAGGTCATTCCCAGCAGCACGTTCTCCAGCACCGTGAAGCCGTGCAGCAGATTGAAGGTCTGGAACACGTAGCCGATGGAGGTCGCCCGCAAGCGGTCCCGCTGCGGTTC
>CBFGQE010000437.1:0-3390 GCA_965650815.1 uncultured bacterium | reverse complement strand
GCTCTTCTCCGCGATGCGCCGCAGCCCGCCGCCGCTGCCGGGAGGAGCGAGGTAGAGATGATCCTGTTGCCGCCAGTTCTGGACCGGGAACTGCGGATCTTCGCACGGAAGCGGAAGTGTTTTGTCCTCCGGTCGCTGCTCGCGCTCTTCGCCTTTTGCGCGGTTTTCCAGATCGAGTTTCACGACACCACCGGGCGTCCGGCGTTTCTGGCGGTGCTCGCCGTCGGCTTTTTCATCGCCCAGTTCTCCGGGGCCTGGCTGACCGCCTCGTCGCTCATCGACGAACGGAGGCAAGGCACCTTGGCCCTGCTCTTCATCACGCCCCTGCAGCCGGTCGAGATCATCCTGACCAAGCTGGCCGGGCACCTCGCGCTCGCGCTATCGCTCATCATGGCCCTGATCCCGGCAGCCGGAGTAATGCTGCTGGCGGGCGGAATCACCGGGCTCGATCTGCTGCTTTCGTCCCTCGCGCTGGTGAACCTGACCTTCTAGTCGTTGGCCGTGGGCCTGGTCGTGGCCGCCTACTCCAAAGGCCCGGGGCAACCGGCGTTCACCGCCTTGGCCCTGCTGGTCGCGAGCACCGTCCCGCCGCTCGCCGCCGCGCGGCTGGTCGGTGCGGAGCTGCCTGTCGTCGTCGATGCGCTGGAGATCGGCAGTCCGTCGATGCTCGTGCCGCTCGCACTGCGGATCGAGACCGCCTTTGGCTGGCCGACCTTCCTCTGCGCGATGGGCGTGGCCCATCTCCAGGCCTGGGTCATGGTCGCGCTGGCCGGGCAACAGGCCCGCCGGTCTATCACCGAACCGGCCACCGCCCCGCGCCGCGAAATAGTCCGCGAATGCCTCCATACGCTCGCACAGGGCGGCGTGGAACGTCGCCGACAGCTGCGCCGCGTCCTGCGCGGAAACCCCGTCGACTGGCTCGTCCTCCGCAATCGGATGCCTGCGGTGCTGGGCTGGATCCTGCTGGGCTTGCTGGTCGTGGCGGAGCTGGTGCAACGGCTGGTCTTCGGCGCGACCGGCTGGAGCACGACCGTGCTGCTCGGTTGGATCGGCCTCCAGGTCTTCAAGCTCATCATGGCCAACGCCGCCATCGAACGCGGGCTCTCGGAACGGACCAGCGGCGGCATGGAACTCTTGCTGACCTCGCCGCTGGGCCTGGGTGAATTGAAGCAGGGATTGTCGCGGGGCTTCGACCGGCAACTGCTCCCGCCGTATCTCGTGGCGTTCTTCCTCGGCGGACTGTGGCTCTGGGTCCAGTGCCTCGCCGCACCCGGACGTTCGTTCCAGTCCTTCAATCTGGAGGCGCTCGCGGCGGCCGCGCTGTGGCTGTGGGTCGGAATCCTCGGGGCCATCGATCTGATGGCGGTCTCCGCGCTCGGTTCGGCGGCGGCACTGCTGCACCACCGCCGCTCCAGCGCCTGCTTCGAGACCTTCCTCGGTTGCTGGGTGCTGCCGGGCATCGCCACGGCGATCTGGCTGTTCACCGGCATGGCGGGCTGGGAGCGGAACCAAGGCCCGTCGTGGCTCGGGATCGCCGTGCTCGGGACCATCGCCCTGCTTGGCTCGCTGGCCGCATTGGCGATCGGCCGCGCGGAGTTGCACGTCGCGCTGGAACGCTTTCGCCGCCACTCGACGTGGACCGGCTGGAAGCTGCGCCCGGCTCCGTCCCATCGTTTCGGTTCCGGGCGAGCCAAGGTCTTGAAGCCGCGCTCCGTTCCAGCACCGAGAGAAGCGGCGCTGCTGGAGCGGAGGTGAATACGCTTTCCAATCCGAGCGCGCTTCTCCAAGCACCAGAGGTATTCGACAACTGTAGAAACCTCCGCTTGGACTGCCCCAAAGGGGCAGCGTCCTCTAGCCCAACGTTGCCGCACAGAGGCTACGTTGGGTCACCGGCCTCTCACTCCATCAACCTCAACGAGGTTGTGCCCACCAACGTCCTGCCCGCAAAAATGCCGCAACCCCCCTTTGGGGTTGGCCGTAGTTTCGGTGTGCGATCCCCAGGTTGGCTCTCCGCGCCAACCTGGGGCTACGGACGGAACGCCGTTGGCGTTCTTCAGTCCGCAGGCGGTGATCTCTGAAACGGTTGCTGTCAGAACGCCGCGCGCCCCAACGACGAATACAACATCGTTCCAGCTCAAATCTGCGCCCGGGGCCGCAGCTCGGCGCGGGGCTTCGGGGCGCGGTGCGACGCGCGATACATCGGCCACCGGCCCCGGATTGCGCGCAGAGCCCGCAACGTATCTAGCGCGGACTGCAACTGGACCTTGTTCATCAGATAGCTCGGCGCGTGCTCGCCGTCGCGCTCGGCCGCGATCAGATCCTGGAGCCATTGCTCGTAGTTACGGTCGCCGTTCTCGGCGTGGTCGATGGCGTTGAGCAGTTGCGACAGCGACTTCTCCTGTCCCGCCAAGTAGGCCCGGAGCCGAATCCACCGGTGATTGTCCCACGTCATCACCTGGCCGTCTGCCGGATGGTGGAAATGCTCCAAGAGCGCGTCCGCTGCCTGTTCGCCCCGTTCGGTCAACGCCTCGATCAAGTGCTTCGGCATGTCGAGATTCAGGCCGCCTTCGTCCGGCGTGAGCGGCACCCGCACGATCCGGTCGCGGAAGCCCGGCAACCGCCCCTGCGTCGCGTCCGTCCAGTTCTGCATCGTCTGGATCAACGCCATCACGAAGCCGGGGAACCGCGCGGCCACGGGCTTCTCCCTAGGCGGCAGGCCGGGCCGGAACGGCGTCTCCGTGTCGAACCGGTTCCAGCGTTCTTGGAGCGGCAGGTTGTTCGTGGTGTCCATCTCCGGCCCTAGCTCCGCCTTGGGCGTGCCCGCCGGTTTCTCCGTCAGATCGATGCTGAACGTCGGCCGACGCGGCACGGCGGCGTCGAAGAAATGCAGCGGGAAGTTGCTGCACAATCCGCCGTCGGAGAACCAGCAGCGCTCCGGCAATTCGCCGTTGCGGAAGCCCGGATGAATCCAGTGCAGCGGCACCGTCCCCAGCAGCACGGGAAAGCTCAGGCTCATCCGCGTGGCCACGATCACCGGCAGATCCGCCGGCGCGGGCAACGGATGGTAGCCCAGCCGGGCCAGCCGTTCGCGGCGCGCGATGCGCTCCGGCTTGTCGTCGTGGCCGCGCGGATTGCGGACCATCCAATCCACCACCGCCTCCGGGAAGAGCTTCCGGAACTCGTCCGGGCGAAAATAGAAGAGGTGGTTCTCGTGCAGATCCGCATCGTCCCGGAACGGCAACCGATACGGCCGTCCGTGCGAGACGTTGCTCGTCATCATCTCCAGATTGATCCGGCGCGGCGCGATCTCGGGATCGCTCTCCCGCGTGCCCCAGAGATCGCCAAAGGTCAGCGGACGCTCCGCCGCTTCCATCCCCGCCGTCTTCCGCA
>CBFGQE010000436.1:0-3392 GCA_965650815.1 uncultured bacterium | reverse complement strand
TGGCCCGCACGCCGGAACAACTGCTCGGCCGCACCGCCGCCGATCTGGGATTGGCCGAAATGTTCGAGGGCGAAGTGGCCCGCACCGTTTCCGCCGCGTTTCCCGGAGCGAGCGGCAAATTCGCGATCCGCCGCAGCTCCTTTCGCCAGAACGGCCGCCCGCACCAGATGCTGGTCTTGACCGATCTCAGCCGGGCTCTGCGCGACGAGGAACGCCAAGCCTGGCAGCGCCTCATCCGCGTCCTGGGCCACGAGATGAACAACTCGCTCGCGCCCATCAAGTCGCTCGCCGGCACGATGGGCGCGCTCGTGGCCAAGTCGCCCCGGCCCGACGATTGGGAGTCCGATCTCCAGAGCGGCCTTTCCATCATCGCCTCGCGCGCCGGATCGCTCAGCCGGTTCATGGACGCCTATTCGCGACTCGCACGCTTGCCGTCGCCCCGGATGGAGCCCGTGCCGGTGCCCGACTGGATTCGCCGCATCGCTGTCTTGGAAACCCGGGTGAAGGTCGTCGTCGCTGCTGGCCCGGACCTCTCGATCTCCGCCGATGGAGATCAACTGGACCAGCTCCTCATCAATCTGGTCCGCAACGGCGCCGACGCCGTTTTGGAAACCGGACGCGCGGGCCAAGTCTCCGTGGGTTGGCGCGTGGAGGAAGACCAGCTCGTGGTCCAAGTGCAGGACGAGGGCCCAGGGCTGGCCGGCTCCGCCAATCTGTTCGTGCCGTTCTTCACCACCAAACCCGGCGGTTCCGGCATCGGTCTCGCGCTGTGCCGCCAGATCGCCGACGCCCACGGTGGCAGCCTGACGTTGGAGAACCGGGTGGACAGCGTCGGCTGCGTGGCGACGCTGCGGCTGCCCTTGGGAATCGGCGCTCCGTAGTAGGCCGGGCTGCCAGCCCGGCACGTAGCGCAGGCTGCCAGCCAGCGCCCGTCCCACCCGTGGGACGGGCAAATCCCACTCGCGGGACGAGCCGGAAAAACCGGTGACGTCCCACACCACGACTTTCCTTCATCCGCTCGCGGAAAAGCCCTGGATTCCGCCCGTTCTCCAAGCTTTCCACCCATCGAGCCCCAGCCAGAATCCTTTGGCACACACCCTGCGAATAGCCATCCGTGCCGCATCGCATTCCATCCGCCGTTCGCCGAATGAAAGCCTGTAACCCCGGCGGCTTCCGCGTGTTCAACTAGGACGACCATGGACCTCGCCCGCCCCGACATCGCCCGCCGCAAGAAGCGCCAGAGGATCGTCTGGTCCACCGTCGCCACCGTCGCGCTGGTCGCGTTGACCGTCGGCTTTTCCCAGCTCAAGCCCGCCGCACCTTCGGTTGAAAAGACCTCCGTCTGGTTCGACACCGTGAAGCGCGGCCAGATGCTCCGCCAGGTGCGCGGCAACGGCACCTTGGTCCCGGAGCAGATCCAGTTCGTCCAGTCCGAGACCGAGGGCCGCGTGGAACGCATCCTCGTCCAGCCCGGCGCGCAGGTTTCGGCCGACACCGTGCTGATGGAGCTGAGCAACGCCGAGCTGAAGCAGGCCGTGTTCGACGCCGAGTTCGAGGTCAAGATCGGCGAGGCGCAACTGGCCAAGCTCAAGGTCCAGCTCCAGAGCGACAAGCTCTCGCAGAAGGCCCAGCTCGCCACCTTGAAGTCGGAGGCGGAACAGGCCCGGCTCGTGGCCGACGCCGATGAATCGCTCTTCAAGGCCGGCTTGATTCCCGCGCTGGTTTCGCGCCAGTCCCGTTCCAAGGCCGACGATCTTGTCGGCCGAGTTTCCATCGAAGAACAGCGCCTGGCCATCGGCGACGAATCGGCCGAGGCGCAGCTCGCCGCGTCCGCCGCCACGCTGGACAAAACCCGCGCGCTGCTCGCCTTGAAGCGCCGCCAGCTCGCCGCGCTGGAAGTCCGCGCCGGCATCGACGGCGTGCTCCAGCAGATCGGCGACGGCCAGCCCATCCAAGTCGGCCAACGCGTCAGTCCCAGCGCCACGCTCGCGAAGATCGTTCAACCCACCCGCTTGAAGGCCGAAATCAAGGTTCCGGAAACCCAGGCCAAGGACGTGATCATCGGTCAGCTCGCCCAGATCGACACCCGCAACGGCGTCATCCCCGGCTCGGTCATCCGCGTGGACCCGGCTGTGGTCAACGGCACCGTCACCGTGGACGTGAAGCTCGACGGCCCCTTGCCCAAGGGCGCGCGGCCCGATCTCAGCATCGACGGCACCATCGAACTGGAGCGCCTCGACGACGTGCTCTACGTCGGTCGCCCGGTCCAGGGCCAGTCCGACGCCACCATCGGCCTCTTCCGCTTGATCGACGCCGGTCGCGGTGCCGTGCGGGTGCCGGTGAAGCTGGGCCGCAGTTCGGTCAGCACCATCGAGGTGCTCCAAGGACTGGAGGTCGGCGACCAGGTGATCCTTTCCGACATGTCCACCTGGGACGCCCACGACCGGGTCCGCCTGAACTGAACACGATTGTTAGAACCCTCTCCCATGAGCTCCGAACCCCTCATCCGCCTCGAAGGCATCACCAAGGTCTTCTTCACCGACGAGCTGGAGACCCACGCCCTCTCCGGCATCCATCTCGAAATCCAGCGCGGCGAATATGTCTCCATCGCCGGTCCGTCCGGCTGCGGCAAATCGACGCTGCTCTCCATCCTCGGGCTCCTCGACACACCCACGGCAGGCACCTACACGCTGAACGCGCAGGCCGTGGCCAACCTCGACTTCGCGGCGCGCGCCCGCATCCGGAACAAGGAGATCGGCTTCATTTTCCAGAGCTTCAACCTCATCGGCGACCTCACCGTCTTCGAGAACGTCGAGCTTCCCCTGACCTATCGCGGCATGGGGTCGGCCGACCGGAAGGCCGCCGCCATGCAGGCGTTGGAACGCGTCGGCATGGGCCATCGCACCAAGCATTATCCGTCGCAGCTCTCGGGCGGCCAGCAGCAGCGTGTGGCCGTGGCCCGCGCCTTGGCGGGCAAGCCGAGCATCCTTTTGGCCGACGAACCGACCGGCAACCTCGACTCCAAGAACGGCGACGCCGTCATGGCCCTGCTTCGCGAACTCCACCGGGAAGGAGCGACCATCTGCATGGTCACGCACGATCCGCGCTTCGCCCGCATCGCCGACCGCCAGATCCACCTCTTCGACGGCCGCGTCGTGGAAGAAAGCGCGAGTGAGCCCGTTGTCCTTGGCCAGTAGTCCGTTGTTACGCGCACAACCAACAACCCACCACGGACCACTGACAAAGGACCAAGGACCAAAGCAATGATCCAGCTCCGCCACATCGAGAAAAGCGTCCCCACCCCCCCCACCCCCACCAACCAGCGCCCCCCCAAAAACCACCACAAACACGGACTCCCGGTAATGACCAAACAGGGTGCCCCCCGCCCGGGG
>CBFGQE010000435.1:0-3403 GCA_965650815.1 uncultured bacterium | reverse complement strand
CACTTCGCGGCGGCCGGTTCGGGCCTGGGCTCGCCGAGAATCCTCGTGTGCCCCTCCGACCTGCGGCGGACGAACGCGGTGGATTTCTCCGACGGCGTGGGAGGCTTCGCCCGGATGCAGGACCGGGCGCTCAGCTATTTCGCGGGCTCCGACGCCGATCCGATCTATCCGAACAGCCTGCTCACGGGTGACACGCACCTGCGGGCCAACCGTGAGGACGGGAACTGCGGCTTCAGCTCGCTGCGACCTGCGGCCGAACTCGACGCCACGCGGGTGGACAACCTGGGCTGGACCAACCGGCTCCACGGCAAGGTGGGCAACATGGCCCTCACTGACGGCAGCGTGAAGTCGCTCGACACGCCCAAGCTCCGTCGTCTCGTCGCCGATTCCCTCCAGCCGAACCGGATCAACCACTTCATCCGGCCGAGGTGAATTCACGAACCCGGGCGCACGGTCGGGGCGAAAGGAGCATGGCGGGCACGGCCCCATCTTTGGGTTGAATCGGGCTGCGGTTTTGGGCGTCTTGTTCCCCGACAAAAAGAGGATCCGAAAGCGGACAGGGTTGTCCCGGGAATTTCGGATCATGCACCGCCAAACATTCGCCCCTTAAAACCTCGTTGCTCCCATGTCGTTCGCTCCGGCTTCCCAGGCGCGCCTCTCACGGCGGCCTCTCTTCGTGAACTTCTTTTTCGGAATCCTCGCGCTGCTGCTGACGGGCTCGCTCCAGGCCGCTGCGGGAGATGAGCGGTGGGACGACGGCTTCGGCGGCGAAGGCGCGGGATCGGTCGTCCAAGCGTTGGCGGCGGACGGTGCCGACCTCTACGTGGGCGGCCAGTTCACCACCGTGGGCGGGGTATTGGTGTCGGCGGGGGCGCTGCCCGCGAACCATGTCGCGAAGTGGAACGGTCGCGCCTGGTCCACGCTCGGCACCGGTTTGAACGGCCAGGTCTCCGCCATCGCCGTGTTGGATGGCGACGTGTATGTGGGCGGCCAGTTCACCACGGCGGGCGGCCTCGCGGCGACGAACCTCGCGCGGTGGGACGGCACGAACTGGTTCCCGGTCGGCGGGGGCGTGAACGCGAAGGTCAATTGCCTCGTGGTCCACCAAGGCGAGCTCTACGTGGGCGGCAATTTCTCCAGGGCAGGAGCCGAGACCCATCACGGCATCGCGAAGTGGACGGGCAGCGCCTGGTCCGCCGTCGGCACGCCGCTCACCCAAGGCGCAAACATCCACTCCGTCTTGGTGCGGGACGAGGGGGTCTATCTCGCGGGCACCTTCTTCATTTTCCAGGGGCTCGACTTCTTCGGGAACATCGCCCGGTGGAACGGGTCCGCCTGGACCGGGGTTGGCGGCGCCTCGGCCATCGGCGCGGTGGACAGCGCGATCTACCAGATGGTCGAACACGAAGGGGATATTCACATCGTCGGTGGATTCTCCAAGGTCGGGGCCGTCCCCGCCGGGCGCATTGCCCGCTGGAACGGGAGCGTTTGGTCACCTGTCGGTGGCGGGTTGGGCACCACGCTGGGCGAGGCCGCGCTCGCCGCCGTATCGGTGGGCACGAACCTCTACGCGGGCGGGAGCTTCACCTCGGTCGGCGGCACGAACCTGTCGCGCTTCGCCCGGTGGGACGGCACCGCGTGGACGAGCGTGGGCGGCGGGGCCGGGGGCGAGGTCCGGGCGCTGGCCGCCATCGGCGACACGGTCTATGCGGGCGGTGCGTTCCCCAGTCTGTCGGGCGTGGCGGCCATGTTCATCGGACGTTGGAACGGCGTCAGCGGCAGTCCGCTTGGCAACTCGGTCAACGGTCCCGTCCTGGCGGTGACCCGAGGCGAAGATGGCAGTGTCTATGTGGGCGGGCAGATCAGCCGGGCCGGCGGGCAGCTCGCCAACGGCATTGCGCGCTGGGACGGCGGTGGCTGGTCGCCCTTGGGCAGCGGGCTGACGAACGGCGGATTCGGCGGACTGGTCGGAGCCATCGCCGTGCGGGGCACCAACGTCTATGCCGCCGGCAGCTTCAACGTGGCCGGCGGAGTCGCCGCCACCAACATCGCGCGCTGGGACGGTTCCCAGTGGCATCCGCTCGGCGGCGGATTGGCGGGCGGGTTCGCGACCATCCGCGCGCTGGCCGTTGCGGCCAATGGAGATCTCTACGCGGGCGGGTTCTTCACCCGGGCCGGTGCGGTGGCGGCGACGAACCTCGCGCGGTGGGACGGCACGAACTGGTTCGCCGTGGGCAGCCCGACCGGCAGCGACGGCGAAGTGCGCGCGCTCGTGGCGATCGGCAACGACGTGTATGTGGGCGGCGCGTTCAGCCGCATCGGCGGACTGGCCACCACCGGCATCGCCAAATGGAACGGCACCGCGTGGTCCGCGCTCGGTGGCGGCATGAACCAGTCCGTGCTGAGCCTGGCGGCCGACGGGAACACCGTTATTGCGGGCGGCTACTTCACCCAGGCGGGCGGCGTCGCCGCGAACCGCGTCGCGCGCTGGAACGGCTCCGCCTGGCAGGCGCTCGGCTCCGGCATCGGCACGGTGTCGAACGACTTCGTCCACTCCCTCGCCGCGCGCGACGGACGCATCTACGCGGGCGGGCTCTTCACGAACGCGGGCAACGTCGCCACCCACTACATCGCGCACTGGGACGGCGAGGCCTGGAACGCCCTCGGCAGCGGCACGGGCAACGGCGCGCCCCCGGCCGTCTATGGACTGGCGCTCGGCGCATCCGAACTCTACGTCGGCGGCACCTTCTCCTCCGCCGGCGGCAAGCCTTCGCAGTCCTTCGCCATCTGGAATCCCGGGACGGTGGACGTGCCGACGATCTCCGCCGGACTGGCGGTGTTGCCCAACGGCAGCCGCGTGGTCCGCTGGAATTCCATTCCCGGAACCGGCTACCAGCTGCGTTTCACCGCGAACCTTTCCGAAAGCTTCGCGCCGTTCGGCGGAACGATCACGGCGAGTGGCCCCGAGACGAGCGTGACCAACGCCGCTCCCGCCCAGGGCAACGAGTTCTACCGCGTGGGCACGGTGCCCTGAGGCCCGGGCCGCGAGGGGGTGCGCTGGTTTTCCACTGGAAGGCGCGCGGGCGGCGGACCAAGGATGCGGCCGAGCATGAGCGCTTCCTCTCGCCCTCAATCCGTCGGTGGCCGCATCGCCGGAACTCTCTTCGGCCTGGTCTTCGCCGGGTTCGGCTGCGTGTTCATCGGCCTTGTCGCGTTCGGGTTCCTGCGGGATGGGGCCAAGAAGAACTGGCCCGAGGCGGAGCTGAGGATAGAGGCGGCGTCGGTGGAGCCGGGGGAACGGAGCGGCTTCGACGCGACGTTCCACTACGAGGGCTCGTTCGAGGGACGACGCCTGCGGGGCACCCGCACGGAGAACGAGGAGAGCTACCGTGATGCGGCCGCG
>CBFGQE010000434.1:0-3405 GCA_965650815.1 uncultured bacterium | reverse complement strand
GAAAGGTTGGGTTCTTGCCTCGACCAACCCGCTTCTACCACCACGCCTCCTCCCGGCGGAAGCACCGGCTTTTCCGACCGCACGAATTGCCGCGCCCAAGCCCTCGTCCATCCTCACGCATCTCCGCAAATCCAAAGACTGCAAGCCGACCCTGTCGCCGATGAGTGACTTGTTTTTGAGCAACTCAGAACCAGGCACGCTGGATTCCTGGGGAAATAAAACCGATCTGACCTGAATCTGGACTTTCCTGCGGCTGCTTTTTGGCCGAACTATGTTTCCGGCGGCGAAATCCAATCCTTCGTCCCCTAGTCCACATCAATGAGCGTTTCCACCGTCTCCCCCGACGCCCGCGCCGCCTCCGGCGACGGAACACCGGCTCCGGCCTTCGAGCCGGTGGCCGCCGCCTTGGCTTCCGTGGGGATCGGTCTGTGGGAACTGGATGTCGCTCAACGCACGCTGCGCCTGAACGGCCCGGCGGCCACGACGTTCCAGACCGCCGCCGATCAGCCGGTCCCATTGGCGGAGGCCATGGCCAAGATCCGGTCGGCCGAGCGCGACCCTTTCCTTCAGGCCTTGGACCGGTTGGCGACGGAGGGAACGGCACTGGACTGCGAACTTCCCGTCGTCGGAACGGACCGTTCCGTGCGGTGGTCGCAAATCCGTGGCGCCCGGCTTTCCTCGAACCCGCCGGTGCTCCGCGGCACGGTCCACGACATCACCCGGCTGTGCGAACACGACGCCGTGGCCAGCGAGGGTGCGGAGCGGTATCGGCATCTGGTCGAGCGGACGCACGAGCTCGTCGCGGAACTCACGCCCGAAGGCGTCTTCTGCTACGTGAATCCGGCGAACGAAACCATCCTCGGCTTGAAGCCCGAGGACGTCGTCGGCACCTCGGCCTTCGACCTGATCCATCCCGAGGACTTGCCGCGAATCCAGGCCCATTTCCAGGGCGACTACGGCTACGACATCTACCGCTTCCGCCACAAGGACGGCTCGTGGCGCTGGCTGGAATCCACCGGCTCGCGCTTCCGCACCTCCACCGGCGAGGAACGCGGCGTGGTCATCTCGCGCGACGTGACGGAACGCCGCTTGGCCGAGGAGGAGAAGGCCCGCCTGGAGGCCCACCTGCGCCATGCGCAGAAGATGGAAGCCATCGGCACCTTGGCCGGAGGAATCGCGCACGACTTCAACAACATCCTCGGCGTCATCATCGCCTACACCGAGCTGTCGAAGATGGACCTGCCGACGGACCATCCGGTGCAGCACAACCTGTCGCAGGTGATGTCCGCGAGCGACCGCGCGAAGGGCCTCGTGCAGCAGATCCTCGCCTTCAGCCGCCAGCAACGCATGGACCGCAAACCCATGCGGCTCGACGCGCCGGTCAACGACGCGCTCCTGATGTTCCGCTCCGCGCAGAAGCGCGAACTCGCGCTGGAAGCCCATCTGGAAACCGACACGCCGTCGGTGCTGGCCGACAGCGGGCAGATCCGCCAAGTGGTGCTCAACCTCTGCTCCAACGCCGCACTCGCCCTCCCGCCCCAGGGCGGACGGATCGACGTGACGCTTGACCGCGTCGATGGCCGCACCGAGTCGCACCGGGGGCTGGGGCCGCTCGACTACGCGCGCATCACGGTTCAGGACTCGGGCTGCGGGATGGACGCGGAAACGACCAAGCGGATCTTCGATCCCTTCTTCACCACGCGCACGGAAGGCGAAGGCGTGGGCCTCGGCCTCTCCGTGGTCCATGGCGTGGTCAAGAGCCACGGCGGCTGCGTCCGCGTGGAATCCGCCCCGGGCCGAGGAAGCCGCTTCGAGGTCTATCTGCCGCGCTTCTCGGGAACGTCGGCCTGAGCTCCCTGCGGGAGGCCATGTCCACAACGACGAGGCCTCAGGGCGGGAAGCCAATGGCCAGCTTCACGGCGGAATACTCCGGATGGATCGCGCCGCTCGCCGTGCGGATGACGAGGTCCGGTTCCACCCAGGTCTGGTTGCGGAAATTCTCCGGCAGATCCTCCGCGCGCATCATGCCGAAGAGTCCGACCAACGGAGGCTCGCCTTCGCGGAAGACCACCGGCCGCCAGCGCACGATCACCAGACCGGCGGCGGCGGCTCCGTCTTTCACCCGGGCAAGCTGGGCGGCTTCGCAGGGAAACACGCACGCGAAGAAACCGCCGAGGGCGAGGTGCTTCACGGCGGTGGAACAGTAGTCGGCCACGGTGCCGCGCAGCTCGAAACGGCAGGCCTGCTTCTGCGGATGTTCGCTCTCCACGCCGGTGCCGGGCGGGAAATACGGCGGGCTGCCGGTCACCAGATCGAAGCGTTCGTCGGGACGAACCACGCCGGGATCGCGGAAGTCGCCTTCGCGGATCTCGTAACGCTCGGTCAGTCCATTGTAGCGCGCGGATTTCCGGGCCAAGGCCACGCTTTGCGTCTGCGCTTCCACCGTGACCAGCCGCGCGCCGGGCAGCCGCCAGGCCACGATGCTGCCGACCGTGCCGATGCCGCTGCCGAGATCGAGCGCGGTCGCGGCCGTGGGACACCACGTGGTGCCATACCAGGCGGTCAGGATGTCGTCGGTGGAGAAGCGGTGGCCGTCCTTCAACTGGAACAGGCGGAAGTGCCCGCTGATCGCGTCCAGCGTTTCGCCGTCGGCAGGCGCGAGATCGGGCACGGTGGGCGGGACGGGACCGGGCTTGGCCCAGCCGCGGAAGTGGGTGGCGAACGACATGCTCAAAGTTCCTTCGGCTCCAGCAATCCTAGCCCTCGCATCGTCGCGTCGGTCACGGCGCGATACTTCCAACGCCCCGGCCAGTCGCGGTGCATCAGCTCGTCCAGCCGATCGGAGCCGCCGGAGACGGCCACCGTCTTCAGCAACGGCGTGCCGGTTCCCTGAAGAAGTTCCAAACGCGCGGCGCTCGCGGCGATGAGCGCCTCGATGATGGCCGAGAGCATCTGGCGGCGGTTCGTGGCCAGCGTCAGTCCGCTGAAGCCGCCCTGGCGCTGGACGATGCTGGTGCGTTCACCGGCCATGTAGGGCTCGAAGCGGACGCCGCCCGAGGCCTTCGCGCCTTCGTTGGCCAAGGCGTGGACCTCGGCGCGGAACTGCTCCAGCGAAAGCTCCGGAAACATGTTGTCCCGCGCCCAATAGATGGCGGAACCCACGGCGGCCAGTGTGCTGACTTGGAGCCATTTTCCCTGCACGCCCAGTGCGCGCGTCAGCAACTGGGGATGCGGCTTGGGCTTTTCCGTGCACAGCGCGAGCACGTCGGTGGAGCCGACCACATTGAAGAGCTGCCCGGCTTTGGCTCCGGCCAACAACATGCCGGCGCTGCCATCGACCAAGCCGACCATCATCGGCGTGCCGGCGGTCAGGCCGAACTGCGCCGCCGCTTCCGGCGTGACGCG
>CBFGQE010000433.1:0-3407 GCA_965650815.1 uncultured bacterium | reverse complement strand
GTAACGGCGGCCGGAACCTTTGCAAACGGACGGGGCGGAAATTTGCGGATTCCGTCCTGAGACAAAAAGGCGGCCCGCAGGCACGAGACCACGGGCCGCCCGTCCTTGGTCCTCAAGGCACCGTCAGACGCAGCTCCAGGAACTGCGCGGGCTGCGCAGCACGGCTGGTATTGGAACGGACCGTGACCCGTTCCTTGCCGCCGCCGAGGTCTATCGTGCTCGCCACGGTGCTGCCGAGCGAGTCGGTGAAGAGCGCATTGCTCGACACACGGACCGAAGGCGTGATTCCGGTCACGGCCGTGTCGCGCACGAAGCTGATCGCCGGGTAGTCCACGCCCGCGTCGGACGCGGTGGTGGCGAACGGCACGTCGCCGGAAGCCCCGTTCGAGGGCGAGGTGCCGGAGAAGCGTTCGTAGATATTCGGCAGACCGTCGAGGTCCGCGTCGAAATCCGGCGCCTTGTTCAGGGCGGTCAGGCCGTTGGCCGTGGCCCAACTGTCATACGGGGATTGTTCGCCGCCGGAACCGGCGGGATCGCCGTTCAGCAGCAGCACGCGGTTGACCGTCGTGCCGTTGTAGAACGTGAAGTTGCCGCCGATCCAGAGACGGCCATCGGCTTCGAGCCCGAGCGTCCTCGGCTGCTGGGAGCCGAAGCCGGTGCCGGGATCGAAGCCCGTGTCGAGCGAACCGTCCGCCTCCAGCCGCGCGATGCGGCTGCGCGGCTGGCCGAGGGTGCTGAACTGGCCGACGACCACGAGCTTGCCGTTCGGCTGGAGCAACAGGTCGTTGACCGAGCCGTTGGGCGCGCTCGCGGGCCAGCCGGGAACCAGGGAGCCGTCCGCCGCCACGCGGGCGAGGTTCGCGGCGGGCGAACCGTTCACCGTGGTGAAGAAGCCGCCGATGGCCACGCCGCCGTCGGGCCAGACGAGAAGCTTGCCCACCTGGAAGTCCGGACTGGCGTTGAAGGACAGGTCCACCGCGCCGTTCGGCTCCAGCCGGAGGAGGTTCTGGCGGTTGCTCAAAGTGATGGAGCCGCCGAGGTAGATCTTGCCGTCGGCCCGGACGCCGAGGGCGTTGACCGACTGCGCGAAGTTCATCGACAGGCGCAGGGACGGGTCGATGGAACCGTCGGCGTTCAAGCGCACGAGGCTCGGATACGACTGGCCGCTGACGGTGCCGAAGGAGCCGCCGAGGAGGATCTTGCCGTCGGGCTGGAGCGCGATGGCCTGCGGGCCGAACTGCGGGCCGGTGCCGAGCTTCGTGTGGAAGTCGGTGTCCAGCGTGCCGTCGGCCTTGAGCCGGGCGAAGCCGTTGCGCGCCGAACCGCCCACGCTGGTGAAGGTGCCGGCGACGAGGTAGCCGCCGCCCGCGTCGCGGGCGACCACCTGGACCATGCCGTTGAGGTTCGGGGCGAAGGTCGCGTCCACCGATCCGTCCGCCTTCAGCTTCGCCAGATACGGCGCGCTGGTCGCGGTGCCGTTGGCCCCGGCGCTGGTGAAGCTGCCGCCGAGGACCACGCCGCCGTCGCCGAGGACCACGAGGCTCTGCACGTCGCCGTTCGCTCCGGCCGGATGCGGGAAGGTGCCGGAGAGCTTCGCCGGCGGATCGAGCACCACCACGTTTGCCACCAGGCTAGTGACGGCGCCGAGGCCGTTGGCCGCGACGATCTGGTAGGCGCCGGTGTCGGCGAGCGCGAGGTTGGTGAAGACCAACGTGCTGTTCGTCGCGTTTGCCACGACGTTGGAGTCCTTGAGCCACTGGTAACCGATCTCGGGCAACCCGAGCACGAGCGGCCGCAGCGTGAGGCTGTTGCTCACGTAGAAGACCCCGCCCTCGGGCTGGGTGCGGACCACGGGCGCGGCGAGGATGAACAGCTCGGCCGGGGCGCTCACGCGCTGGCCGCCGGTGAGATTGGTCGCGACGAGGAAGTAGAAGCCCGCGTCCTCGGGGCCCGCGCCGGTCAGCGTCAGGTCCGGGGTGGTCGCGCCGCTGATCTTGCCGCCGTCGCTGAGCGGCGCTTCGCCCTTCCACCAGCGGTAGGCGATCTCCGAGGTGCCGACGGCGCTGGCGGAAAAGGCGACCGTCGCGCCCGCGGGCACGAATCGGTCGAGCGGATGCGCGGCGATGGCCAGAGGCACCGCGTCGCCGGCGAGGATGGCGAGGCCGTTTTCCGGCACGCCTTCCCACGAGGCGAACTGGCCGCCGATGGCGAGGCGACCGTCGGCGAACGGCGCGATCTTCCACACGGCCGCGTTGTAGTCGTCACCAATGCCCTGCTGGAAGACGAAGGTCTCATCCGGCGTGCCGTCGGCTTGGAAACGCGCGAGGCCGTTGCGGAACGGGCCGAACCGCAGGAACGAACCGCCCGCCACGATCTTGCCGTTGTCCTGGAGCGCGATCGTCCGGACGACCCCTTGGTTCGACGCGATCACGTTGGTCACGCCCGCGAGGAAGTTCGTATCGAGCACGCCGTTGCCGGTGAGCTTGGCCAGCAGTGGTCGTGGACGGCCGTTAACCTCGGTGAAGGTGCCGCCCACGAGGACGCTGTCGTTGTCCAGCACCGCCAACGCGGACACGGCCGCGAGGCTGTTGGTGAAGGTCGCGTCCAGTTTGCCGAACGGATCGAGCCGGGCAACCGACGCGAAGCTGCCGGTCAGGTTGAGCCCCGCGACCACGATCCGGCCGTCGGGATAGGCATCCACCACCGCGCTGTGGCCGGCGGAGGAGACCGGGGCGGCCAAGGTGTCGTCCACCGAACCGTCCGCGTTGAGCCGGGCCATGCCCCGGGTGTTGGGCTTGCCGCTCACGGAGGAGAAGTTGCCGACGAGGAGGATCTTGCCGTCGGGCTGGAGCGCGAGATCGCTCACCGCCTGGTCCGGGCCGCTGCCCAGCGCGTTGGTGAAGCCGATGTCGAAGCTCAGGTCGGCGTTGAAGCGCACCAGATAGCGGCGGTTCACGATGCCGTTGCTGATCGAGGTGAAATTGCCCGCGACCAGGATCTTCCCGTCCTTCTGGCGCACCACGTCATTGACCGAACTCGCGGGCGACGGATCGAACGGATCGAGGACGCCGTTGGTGGCGAACAGGCCGAGGTTGCTGCGGAAGGCGCTCGTCGCGCCGTTGGTCTTGAGCTGGGAGAAACTCCCGCCGACCAACAGCCGTCCATCGGGGAACGGCAACAACGCCTGGATGGTGTTGCCGGAAGCGGCCGTTCCCGCGTCAGCGAAGAATCCCCCGACCGCCGTGGCCGGAGTAGTCTGCACGGACACGGTGGCAACGGCGCTGGTCACGCTGCCGAAGCGGTTGCTGACCACGAGCCAGTAGTCGCCGCTGTCGGCGGGCGAGGCGTTGGCGACGTTGAGGACCGGGCCGAGGGTGGAGACCAGCGCACCACTCTTGAACCAGCGG
>CBFGQE010000432.1:0-3420 GCA_965650815.1 uncultured bacterium | reverse complement strand
AAGGCTGCTCAGGGGTTGAGCAAGGCTGCTCAGGGATTGAGGAAGGCTGCTCAGGGTTTGAGGAAGGCTGCTCAGGGTTTGAGGAAGGCTATTCAGGGTTTGAGGACGGCTATTCAGGGTTTGAGGAAGGCTACTCAGGGGTTGAGGAAGGCACCTCAGGGTTTGAGGAAGGCCGGTCGGAGAGGGTGAGGGGCGATCGGGGAATGGGGGCGGTTCTCACGCGGCCTGTCGGGCGTCACCTCCGATTGGATCGGGCGAGAGTGTCAGAAGATTGGGGCGGGCCGGCTGGTTGCTCGGCAGAAACCTTGTAGGCCGGGCTCCCCGACCTGGCGCAGCCGAGAGGTTGCCGAGGGGAACCCAATCCAGGAATCAGCATCACCGGCTGGAGCACGACGCCCGGTCGGGGGACCGGGCCTACAGTGCTGGGCTACGAAGACCCGCTCGTGAAGGTTTCTACCGAACAACCGGCCGGTCCGCCCTGGCATTGGCGATGGACCGGTTCCCGGAAGCGCGTGGCACGGAGGCTGCATCTTTCTCAACTCGAAGAGGCGTTCCCCCGGTCCCCAATGACGGACGGTCCGAGGTGACTTCATGAAACCAAAACCAAAGAAAGATCCGATTCATCATGCCCACCTATCATGTCTCCCTCGCGTTTGCCGGATTGCCGGACGCGGCCCTGGTGGACTTCACCGGCACGGTCATCGCCGGGCTCACCAACAACGCGGCGTTTTCCTCGCCGCCGGTGACGTTGAACGAACTGACGGCGGCCCAGGCGATCTTCGCCCATGCGCTGGCGGCAATGCCGCTGGGCGGGCCGCAGACGACGGCGGCGAAGAACGTGGCGCGGGCGTCGTTGCTGGGGCTGCTGCGCCGGACGGCCTACTATGTGCAGGGTGCGATGGAGAACGACCTGGAGCTGCTGCTCTCCAGCGGATTCGCGCCGACGAACTCGAACCGCACGCAGGCGCCGCTGGCGGCGCCGGTGGTGTTGAAGGTAATGAACGAGCAGAGCACGCAGCTGGTGGTGCAGTTGAAGCCGGTGCCGAACGCGAAGGCCTACGAGGTGCGGAAGTTGAACGGCACGGGCGGCTGGTTGCTGGCGGGGGTGTTCACCAAGGCACGGCGCATCGTGATCGAGGATCTGGTGCCGGGCTCCACCTATTCGTTCCAGGCGCGGGCCGTGGGCGGGAGCACGGGCTACAGCGGCTGGAGCGATCCGGTGCAGCACATGGCGACGTGAGGCGGACTGGCGAACGGACGGGGGACCGGGCCGGGCAGCGATGCCGGCCCGGCTTCCCCCGGTCCGGCGTATCCATTGAGAATCGTGCGATGCTTTGACCGTGGATGTGGCCGCGAAGTTCCCGTTGCCCAGTCGCTCCAATAGGGGCGAGCCGTTCCTTTTGCCCCGGTGCGCGAGGCTTGATCGCCGATGGCCCACCGGGATGGGCCGCTCGACAATCGACCCGCACGTTGGCTAAACCGAGGCCATGCTTATCCCGCGCCGTCTTCTTGCCCTGTTGGTCGGTTGGCTCATGGCTTCCACGGGTTGGGCGGAAGATTACGACGTGGTCGTTTACGGCGGCACGTCGGCCGGGGTGATCGCGGCGGTTCAAGCCAAGAAGATGGGCAAGACCGTGGTGCTCGTCGGGCCGGACAAGCATCTCGGCGGGTTGACCAGCAGCGGGCTGGGCTTCACCGACACGGGCGACAAGTCGGTCATCGGCGGATTGGCCCGCACCTTCTACCAGAAGATCTGGGAGCACTACGACCGTCCCGAAGCCTGGAAGTGGCAGAAGCGTTCGGAATACGGCAATCGCGGCCAAGGGACGCCCGCGATCGACGGCGCCCAGCGCACGCAGTGGATCTTTGAACCGCACGCGGCGGAAAAGGTCTTCGAGGGCTTCGTGAAGGAGCACCAGATCCCCGTCTTCCGCGACCAGTGGCTCGACCGGGCCAAAGGCGTGGAGAAGATGGGTTCCCGCATCGTCGCGATCACCATGCTCGGCGGCCAACGCTACGCGGGGAGGATGTTCATCGACGCCACCTACGAGGGCGACCTGATGGCGGCGGCGAAGGTGGACTACCACGTGGGCCGCGAGGCCAAGTCCGTCTATGGCGAGGAATGGAACGGGGTGCAGACCGGCGTGCTCCATCACCGACACCACTTCGGCATCTTCAAGGAACCGATCAGCCCCTACGTCGTGCCCGGCGATCCGTCGAGCGGCGTGTTGCCGCGCATCAGCACCAATTCGCCGGGCGTCTATGGGGAAGGGGACAACAAGGTCCAGGCCTACTGCTACCGCATGTGCCTGACCGACCATCCGGAGAACCGGCTGCCCGTCCCGAAGCCCGAGGGCTACGACGCGGCGCAATACGAGCTGTTGCTCCGCATCTATGCCGCTGGATGGAAGGAGGCGTTGGGCAAGTTCGATCCGGTGCCGAACCGGAAGACCGATTCCAACAACCACGGTCCCTTCAGCACGGACAACATCGGCTTCAACTACGACTACCCCGAGGCCAGCTACGAGCGTCGCCGCGAGATCCTGAAGGAACACGAGACCTATCAGAAGGGCTGGCTGTGGTTCATCATCAACGATCCCAGGGTGCCGAAAGACGTGCAGGCCGAGATGGCGCGCTGGGGTTTGCCCAAGGACGAGTTCACCGACAACGGCGGCTGGCCGCATCAGATCTACGTGCGCGAGGCCCGGCGAATGGTGGGGCACTACGTGATGACGGAGAACGAGCTGCTCAAGCGCCGGCCCACGCCCGAGTCGGTCGGGATGGGCAGCTACACGATCGATTCGCACAACGTGCAGCGCTACATCACGCCGGAAGGCCACGTGCAGAACGAGGGCGACATTGGCGTGAAGCTTTCCGGTCCCTACGAGATCGCCTACGGGTCGCTCGTGCCGAAGAAGGGCCAGGCCGACAACCTTCTCGTGCCGGTCTGCGTGAGCGCTTCGCACATCGCCTACGGCAGCATCCGCATGGAACCGGTTTTCATGATCCTCGGCCAATCCGCCGCCACGGCGGCCGTGTTGGCCATCGACGGAAAGCTCGCGGTGCAGGACGTGCCCTACACGCAGCTCCGGGAACGGCTGCTGAGCGACGGACAGATCCTGGAAACGCCGACGAAGAAGTGACGGGGTGGTTCAACGTTCGGAGTTTCCGAAAAACGCTGAACGCTGAACGCTCAACGCAGAACTCTGAACGTCGAAGTCGGCAGGGTCGCTGCGGTTTGAATGGGAGGGCGAAGGCTCCCGCTGGGCCGCCGGATGATTTGCTGACGACGAGTCTGCCGCACTGGCGACTCCGTAACGTTCCGGAGTCGCCAGTGATGCTTACTTGTTTGCAGTTCGCCCCAAGGCGGCTCGGCGGGAGCCTTCGCCCTACCGCACCCCGCCGCCTCAGGCCACGCCG
>CBFGQE010000431.1:0-3429 GCA_965650815.1 uncultured bacterium | reverse complement strand
GCCCGACGGTGGGCGGCTGGTTGAAGACGGTGACGACGAACCTGTGTCTGAACCACCTCCAGCGCTACCGCAACCGCTGGCGGCTCTTTTCCGAGCTCGCGCCGGCCGATGCGGACGATGCGGAGCCGCACTTGGAACCGGTCGCCGAGCCGAACGAATCGGCCGCGATGGGCGACGACGAGAAGCGGTTGCTGGAAGAGGCGCTGCGCCGCTTGCCCGACGCCCAACGGGTGCCGCTGGTGCTGCACCACTTCGAGGACCGGAGCTGCGAGGACATCGCCCGCGAGCTGCGCGTCAGCGTGGGCAAGGTGAAGACCGACATGCACCGCGGCCGTCTCGCGCTGCGCCGGAAGCTGCTAAGAAACGAAGCCGGAGAACTTTCCGCCCTGAGAACCGGGGCCTGAGACCATGAGCGACGAACCCGATCCCCAGTTGGAGCAATGGCTCGCGCGGAAGCTGCGCGAGCTGCCCGATCAAGCGGCTCCGCCGTCCCTCGCCACGAACGTGCTCGCGACTCTGCGCGCCCGGCAGGCGTTGCCGTGGTGGCGGCGCAGCTGGTTTGAGTGGCCCGCCAAAATGCGCTGGTCGGCGGCGGCGGCGGTGCCGCTGGTAGTTGGTTTGATCGCGCTGCTGGGCTGGCAGCTTTGGCCCGATCTCCAAGCGCGTTACACGGCGCTGGTGGAGGGCCGGGCGGCGTTGGGCCAGACGGTTTCCACCTGGCTGGAGCTGGGTTCGGCCGGAGCCCGCGACTACTTGTCCGCGCTGCCGTCGTATGTCTGGACCATCGGCCTGGGGCTGGTGGTCGCGAGCTATCTGATGTGTGTCGGTCTGGGCACCGTGTTCGCCCGCCATTTCCTCGTCCCCCAAGAATCGAATCGTCCATGAAGACTCCTCTTCTCTCTTTGTTGTTGGTCGCGGCCCTCGGCTGCGCGCGGCTGGTTTCCGCGCAGGAAGCTCCGCCGGAACCGGCGGCTCCGGTGCCGGCGGAGGCCCCGGTCGCCGTCGATCCTGCGGTGGTGAATCCGGCGCCTGAGCCGGTGGAACACGTGGAGATCCGCCACTGGCACTATCGTCACAACGACCGTGTCGTGGTGGGCACGGACCTGAAGGTCGGGGCCGAGGAGAAGATCGACGAAGCCGTGGTCGTGCTGGGTTCCTGCACGGTGGATGGAACGATCAGCCGGGATCTGACCGTGGTGGGCGGCGACGTGGTGCTGAACGGCACGGTGGAGGGAGAAGTCCGCCTGGTGCTCGGCTCCATCCGTTTCGGCCCGAATGCCCGGATCGGTCGCAACCTGATTCTCGTGGGCGGCGGACTGGATTCCGAAGGCGATCCCAACATCGGCGGCGACCAGATCCAGGCCGGAGTGATCGGCAACATGCCGGTGCTGGACGCCGCATTGCGCTGGGTCCGATCCGGTCCGCTGCTCGGCCGTCCCATCGCTCCGGCCGTGGGCTGGGTCTGGATCGTGGCGGCGGCGATTCTGGCGCTGCATATCCTCGTGCAGTTGATCCTGCCCAAGCCGGTGCAGGCGTGTGTCACCGCGCTGGAAAACCGACCCATCGGCTCGCTCTTCGCCGGGTTCCTCTTCGCGCTGCTCTTCGCGCCGGTGGTGGTGGTGCTCTCGGTCTCCGTGATCGGAATTGTCCTGATCCCGTTCCTCGTCTGCGGCTCGGTAGTCGCGGCGGTGCTGGGCAAGATCGCGCTGTATCGCTTCGTGGGCCAACAGCTTGGCCGCCAGATGAACACGAACTTCCTCCAGGCTCCTCTGGTCGCCCTGATCGTCGGAACCGCCCTGATCTACGCGCTGTATCTCGTGCCGGTGGTCGGGCTCGTCTGCTGGGGCGTGCTCAGCACCATCGGTCTCGGCTGCGCCATCACGGCGACGGGCTCGGGGCTGCGCCGGGAAGGGAGCCGCGTTTCGCCCGGACCGGTGATCGGCGCGAACGGCGGTGGCGGGACGGAACCGGCCTTCATTCCCGCGCCGGCGTATCCGACCAACCGCGTGGGCTTCTGGGCGCGGACCCTGGCGACGGTGCTGGATCTCGTTCTGATCGTGACGCTGGTGATCGTGAGCCGCACCGGCCCGGCCTTCCCGCTGATCTGGGCCGTGTATCTCGTGGGCATGTGGACGTGGAAAGGCGCGACCGTCGGCAACATCGCGCTGGGGCAACGGATCGTGCGCGAGGACGGCCGGCCCATCGACTTCGCGGTCGCCTTCGTGCGGGCGATCTCCAGCGTCTTCTCGGGCCTGGTGCTGGGCCTGGGCTTCTTCTGGGCCGGATGGAGCCGCGACAAGCAGTCGTGGCACGACCGCATCGCCGGCACCTGCATGGTCAAGGCCGAGCCGCGACAGGCGCTGGTCTGAAGCCGACCTCTCTCCCGAGGAACCGTTCGCCGGGGCAAAACGCTTGCCCCGGCTTTCTCGCGCTCGCGATAGTCCGCGCCCATGAACCAGCTCCGCATCGGCGTCATCGGCATGGGCAACATCGGCAAGCACCACGCCGGGTATCTGCTTGAAGGCAAGGCCCCGCGCTGCCGCCTGACGGCCGTGTGCAGCACCTCGCCACAGAAGCTCGCCGCCTACGAGGCGAAGGGCGTGCGGGTTTTCGGCGATGGCGGCGAAATGATCCGCTCGGGCGAAGTCGATGCCGTCATCATCGCCACGCCGCACTACCAACACACCGCCTTGGGCATCGCGGCGTTCGAGGCCGGATTGCACGTGATGGTGGAGAAGCCCATTTCCGCGCACAAAGCCGACGCCGAGAAGCTGGTCGCCGCCGCGAAGGCGCATCCGAAACAGGCGTTCGCTGGAATGTTCCAACTGCGGGTCGAGCCTCGTTACCAGCGCATCCAACGCATCCTCCAGTCGGGCGATCTGGGCGAGGTGGTCCGCGTGAGCTGGATCATCACCGACTGGTTCCGCACCGAGGCCTACTACGCCAGCGGCGGTTGGCGCGCGACGTGGAAGGGCGAGGGCGGCGGCGTGCTCCTGAACCAATGCCTGCACAATCTCGACGTCCTCCAATGGCTCTGCGGAATGCCGGAGAGCGTGCGCGGTTTCTGCCAGCTGGGCCGCTTCCACAACATCGAGGTGGAGGACAACGTCACCGCCTACCTCCAGTGGAAGAACGGCGCGACCGGCGTCTTCATCACCTCCACCGGCGAAGCCCCGGGCACGAACCGCTTCGAGATCGCCGGCACGCGCGGCAAGCTGGTGCTGGAAAACAACCGGCTGACCCTGACCCGCAACGACGCCGACATGCTGGAGTTCAGCCGCACGGCCAAGGTCGGCTTCGCCAAGCCCGAGGTCTGGGTGGCGGATGTGCCCTTCACCGACAACCCTGCGCCGCACGCCGCGCTGATGAACAACTTCGCCGACCACGTCTTCGACGGTGCGCCGCTGATTGCGCCGGGCGAGGAAGGGA
>CBFGQE010000430.1:0-3430 GCA_965650815.1 uncultured bacterium | reverse complement strand
ATGATCGGCTACCAGGCCGATCTGGGCGATCCGGACTGGTGGGGCTCTCTCTACGACGAATCCCGGCGGAACCGCACCCTCGCCAAGGCCGACATGAAGCTCATCGGCCCCGCGTTGCGCCGCGACGACTGGAACACCTACGTGATCCGCGCCGAGCAGGGCCGGGTGCGGACCTGGATCAACGGCGTCGCGGGCATCGACTATACGGAGCCCGATCCCGCCGTTCCTCAATGGGGCCGCATCGCCCTCCAGATCCACAGCGGCGGACCGGCCCGGGTTTCCTTCCGCAACATCGCCCTTGAAGAACTGACCAACCCGCGCAATCCGTAAAGCCGAGGTCAACATGCGCGAAACGGAATCCATCCAATGCCCGTTCTGCGGCCAGGAATGCACGGTGCCGATCGACGTCCACCAGCCGCTGCAACGGTTCATCACCGACTGCGAGGTCTGCTGCCGCCCCTTCGAGGTCGTGGCGGAATGCGAAGACGGCGAAGTGATCAGCGTGGACGCCCTTCCCGGCTGACAATTCCCGTGGGCCGGGATTCTCAAATCCCCTCCAGCGCCGCGCGCACCGCGCGCACCAGCACATCCGCCCGCAGTGCCAAGGGCCAGTCCGACGGAGCTTCCAGGGTGTAGCTCCACCGTGTCTTGCGCTGGATCAGATAGAACGCCTCGGCCCACGCGGGACGCTTCGCCGGATCGATGTCCGGCCGGATGATGCCCGGAGCCGCCGTCGGTCGGCCGTCGATCTCCGCCGAGGCGTCGATCGGGCAGACTTCCGCCACCGCTGCCACCATCCGTTCCGCCAAGGACGGACGCCGCTCCGGGTTCAGCTCGTAGAGGTAGAAGCCGTGCGCCTCCCAGTCCTCGTGCAGGCACAACGTCAGATCGAACAGCGTCTGCCGCTCCAGCCAGGCCACATGGTTCCGCACCTCGGCCGTGACCGGTTCCCGGTAGTCACGGTTCAAATCGATGCCCTCGGCGTTCTCGCGGGTGTTCCGGGGAAAGCCCGACCGGTTGAGGCACGGGCAGATCACCAGCTCCAGATCGTCGGGCCAAAGGTTCTCCGTCACGAGCCGCTCCAGAGCGAGCGGGCCGGCCGGCTCGTCGCCGTGGATGCCGGTCGAGAGATAGACGCGCTTCCGGGGCCGTTTCGGTGAACGGTTCCAAGCGAGCAGTTCGGCGACGGGATTTCCCGCCAGTTCCGGCAAGGTGAACCGCTCGGGCCGCCAGCCATGTTTGTCGGCCGAGGCGCCGAGCCGCAGCAGCACCGGATCGATGTCGATGCCTTCGCCGAAGTAGCGTCCTTGATTGAGTCCCAGACGTTGCACGCGGGGGAAGGTTGGGCAAAGCGCCGCCCTCGGCAAGGGCTGGGGAGAACGGAGGTTCCGCTGAAAACGGCATCCCGATTCCGCGCCCTTCAGCGTCCGTGCCGCCACGGTTCCCGACCGGGAACGACCTTGAGTTCGAGGATGTCTTCCGGTCCGTCGATCTCGTCCACGTGCCCGCCGATCTTGGTGAAGCCCCAGCTCCGGGCCAGCGCCTGCGAAGGCACGTTGTCGGGCCGGATCGACAGCACGAAAGCCCGGACGCCCTGCTCCGTGGCCGCCCAGCGCATCAGACCTTCGCCCGCTTCCCGCGCCAAGCCGCGCCGACGGAATTTCGGGACCACGGTGAACCCGAACTCCACCGAACCGGGCGAATACGGCTGCAGATACTCCGCTCCCGGCGGCGTGTGGAAGCCCGCGTGCCCGACCACTTCCCGCGTTTCCCGGAGCACCAATGCCCTCAGCAACCACGGCAATTGTCGGACGTCTTCCCGCAACTGCTCCAAGCGCATCCGGAACACATCCTCATGGTCCGGCCAAATCTCCGGCAGGCGCGCGCCCAGAGCCGCTTCGACCGCAGCCCGCCTTCCCTCCAGCGAGCCGGCGAGCAGGTCCGCATCCAGCGGGACCAGATCGAGACGCGCGGTGGCAATGACGGCCGACATCCGGACCAAACTCCCGGTTGCCGCCAGCCCGGTCACGCCCAAACCTCTCCCCGCGATTTCCACCCTGAATTCCCGCTTGCCCATCGGCGTCGGCTCCAACCAACTAACCGCCACACCATGACCACCACGCCCGCTCCCGGACTCGACCGCCGTTCCTTCCTCAAACTGGCCGCCGTCGGAGCCGCCTCTGCCGCGCTCGCCCCGACCCTTGGCTCCGCCGCCGAACCCGTCCGCCGCCGCGGCATCAAGCTCGGCTTGGACAACTTCGCCGTCCGCGCCATGAAGTGGAAGGCCGACGCCCTCATCGACTACGCCGTCCAGCTCAAGACCGACTCCCTCTTCATCACCGACCTCGACGCTTTCGAGAACTTCGAGACCGCCTACCTGACCGGTCTGCGCAAGAAAGCCGCCGACCAAGGCCTCCAGATCCATCTCGGCACCTGGAGCATCTGCCCCACCGCGCGCTCCTTCCGCAACAAGTGGGGCACGGCCGAGGAACACGGCGCCCTCGCCATCCGCGTGGCCAAGGATCTTGGTTCCCCCGTCGCCCGCGTCATCCTGGGCGGCGGCGAAGACCGACGCTCCGACGGCGGCATTGAGGCCCGCATCGAGGACACCGTGAAGGTGTGCAAAGCCCTGAAGAACCGCGCCGTCGATGCCGGGGTGAAGATCGCCGTGGAGAACCACGCCGGCGACATGCAGGCCCGCGAGCTCGTCACCCTCATCGAAGCCGCCGGCAAGGACTTCGTCGGGGCCAACATGGATTCCGGCAACGCCACCTGGACCATGGAAGATCCGCTCGCCAGCCTGGAGATCCTCGGGCCCTACGTCCTCACCACCAGCCTGCGCGACTCCATGATCTGGGAGACGCCCAAGGGCGCCCGCGCCATGTGGGTCGCGATGGGCGACGGCTGCATCGATTTGAAGGCCTACTTCGACGCCTTCGAGAAGCTCTGCCCCGGCGTGCCCGTCCACATCGAGACCATGGCCTACGGCCGCGAGCTGGAATACCTGAACCCCGACTACATGAAGGCCTTCCCCAAGTATTCCGCCGCCGAGTTCACCCGCTTCCTCGCCCTGGCCAAGAAGGGCAAATCCATCCAGCTCGGCAACCCCGAGGACGCGGAGTTCCAGAAACAGCTCCTCGAACGCAGCCTGCGCTACTGCAAGAACGCGCTGGGGCTGGGGCTGAAAGACGCGGTGTGAGGAATTCCGGTCCGGGATGACGCCGCCTCCGCTGCTCCCTTGGTCCCTGCTCGTCTGGGAAACGCTTTTCCTAGGAGCTGCCAGCTTGCTCGGGGCTTCCGTTCTGTTTTCCCAACTACCAATCAGCACGGCCGTTATCGTCGCCGGGCTGAATCTCTTGACCTTCTCCGACCTGCGCGACCAGTTCAGCCCGCGCCGCCACTTTGGTAGAGTCGGGGGCTCATGGCTGGG
>CBFGQE010000429.1:0-3430 GCA_965650815.1 uncultured bacterium | reverse complement strand
CCGTCGGCGAACTCCGTGACCTTGCGCGCACGGCCATCGGGCCCGAAGTCGTCGAAGATCATCAGGCGGTCGCGTCCTGGGCGATTGGTCGGCGCGGCCCAGGGATACTCGATGCTGGTCGTCGCCCAGAGGCGGCCGGCGGCGTCGAAGGCGAGGTTCATCGGCTTGTGGATGTCCGGTTCGGCGGCGACGAGCTGGATGTCGAAGCCCGGTGGCAGGGAGAAGGTCTTACGCTGTTCGGCCGGATCGAGAGGTTCCGTCTCACGGACCATCGCGGCGAACGGATCGGCGGCGCGGAGCGTGGCGGTGAGAAGGAGAAGCCAAGGGCCGCAGAAATTGAGCAAAGCGCGACGGCGGGACGGCTGGGACATGGGACGCATCGTTCCTCCCGACTGCAACGGGCTCAACGGAATTCAGGGCTAGGCCTTTGTAGAAATCCTCGAGAACGAGAGGCGAACCCTCTCTCGCCCCCATCCTGAAAGAACGTGGATGGATCTGGAGAGAGGGAGCGCTGATCCTCTGCGAATCCACGGGAATCCGCCTCTCCTCCGGCTGCACTCGGCAGAGAGGCGGCTTTCCGGTTTCAACCAGTGCATTCCCCGAATGGGTATCAGAACTCGCAGCCGAGGGAGAGCCCGAAGGTCATGCCACGAGTGTAGCTTTTGATGATACGGTGGCCGGCAAGCGGCGAGGTCTGGCTGATCTCGTAGGCGGGATCGAGCAGGTTCTTGGCGGAGAGCTTCAGCTTCCAGTGTTTGCCGAGCTTCTGGGTCACGAAGACGTCGAGCTGCGGGGCCGGTTCCTCATATTCATCGGGAGTGGTCAGGCCGAAGGCGACCAGGCGCCGACCCACCACGCCGCCCGCGATGGTGAAGGACGTCCCGGTGGTGGCGTGGTCCCAGGTCAGGTCGGCGTTGAGGATGTATTCCGGCTGGTCGTAGAGCGGACGGCTCGCGCCGTTCTCCAGATACGAGCTGTTGCGCGAGGCGCGCTGGGCGTCGGTGATCGGCACCTCGGAAGTGATGTAGGCGGCGTTGAAGCCGAGGGTCAGCTCCTCCAGCGGCTCCCAGAAGTTGTCCAGCCGCGTGCGGAATTCCGCCTCCACGCCGTAGAGCTCGGCCTCGTCGGAGTTCACGTAGGAAACATCCTCGGCGTTGAGCGCGATGAGCTCGATGGGCGCGGCGATCTGCTTGGCGAAGACCGACACGGACGCGACCTCGCCGGGACGCGGATACCAGTCGAGGCGCAGGTCGTAGTTCGCGCTCTCGGCGAAGGTCAGGTCGGGATTGCCGAAGATCTGGCGGCTGTTCGCGATGTCGTAGATGGCCACCGGCGCGATCTCGCGGTAGGTCGGGCGCACGACGGTCTGCGACCAGGCGGCGCGGAGCTGGAGGTTTTCCCGCAGCGACACGACCGCGCTGGCCGAGGGCAACAGATCTTCCTGCGAGATGGCGCCGGGGCGCAGCGGCTGGTTCAGCGTCTGGTTGAATCCGGAGAGCGAAAGCTCGGTCTGCTCGACGCGCGCGCCGGCCGTGAACCGCAGCCATTCCAGCGCGGCCCAGTCGCCCATCGCGTAGGCGCCGCCGATGGTCTGCTGCCCCTTGTAGGTCACGTTCACTGGGAAGTTGCGCACCTGCACGTTGCCCTGGTTGATCTCGTCGAAGTAGTCCTCCGGCGCGCCGACCGGTGTCCGCAGCGGGAACATCACGAAGCCGCGCTGGTAGTAGTCGCGCTCCGAGTCGGAGTAGGCCAGGCCGGTCTTGAAGGCGTTTTCCTTCTCGTTGTAGGAGGGCAGCGGGAAGGTCAGGTCGCCGCGCACGCTCATGTTGTTCTCCTCCAGCTCACGCCAGTAGCGCGTTGGGAAGCTCGGCGACGCGGGGCTCACCGCCTGGTAGCCGGAACCGTCCTCGAAGATCAGGAACTGGGAGATGCGGTAGTCGGGCTCCTCCTGCGTGGCGGTGGAGAGAGCGCCGGCCCAGTCGAAACGGATGTCGTTCAGCCCGGAGAAGACGTGTTCCCCCGCCAGCTGGTTGTAGAGCAGGTTGCGCTCGGTCCAGTGGAGCAGCGCCTGGTCGAGATACGTGGTGCCGGGCTCGGTGTAGTTCTCCTGCTGGCCGGTGAGGAGCCGGGCCTCGTCCTCCGCCGCCTGCACGTAGAGCACGTTGTATTTCAGCGCGTGGTCCTCGCCGACCGAGAGCGTCAGGGCCGTCGAGGCGGACCAGGAGTATTCCGCCACGCCCCGGGCATCGACCTTGTCCGTCACCAGTTCGGTGCCGCCCGCGCCGCCGTATTTCCGCACGTAGCCGTCGCCGTAGAACTTGTAGTCGTTCTTGTAGCTCAAGGAAGAGAGGTAGCCGAACCGCAGATGGTCCGACCCCACGCTGTCGCCCACCGCCATCGAGAAGCTGGAGTTCATCGGCGCCCGTTCCTGCACGGGCAGGAGCTGGGTGGAGCCGAAGCTGCGCTTCACCACCGGTTCGTTCTGCACCGGACCGCTCGTGCCCTGCGGCGGCGTGTTGGCCGCTACGTCGGGCAAGGCGCGCTTGCCGTCGTCCATCGCCAACCAGTCGTGGCCGCCTTGGTCCGAGACCAGGAAGTCGTCGTTGCCCGTGGCCTGCGTGTTGTAGGAAACGCCCACGCTCATGGTGAAGAGGAACTCCTCGGGATAATCGCGGGTGACGATGTTGATGGCCCCGCCCGCGAAGCCGCCGCCCATGTCGGGGCTGAAGGTCTTGGCCACGTCCATCCGCTGGATGACCTGCGACGGCAGGAGGTCGAGCTGCGCCGCCTTGCGGTCCGGGTCCGCGCTGGGCAGCTCCAGGCCGTTCAGCGTGGTCGAGGTGTAGCGGTCGGCCAAACCGCGGATGACGGCGAACTTGCCATCGGCCACGCTCGCGCCCGCCACCTTGCCCAGCGCCTCGGCCGCATCGCCCGCGCCCACGCGCGACATGAAGTCCGCACCGATGCCGTCCACCATCCCGGAGGATTCCTGGCGATCGACGAGGATCTGCGCCGTCTCTTCGGTGAACTCCTCGGCCGTGACCTCGTATTCCTCCATCTCGAAGAACTCGGGGCGGAGATTGCCGTTCACGGTCGTGGTCTGGCCCGGCAGCACGCGCACGTCCGTCACCGTGACGGAGGCGTAGCCGGACTTGGAGAACCGCAGCACCTGGTCGCCCGGTGGCAAGCCCGCCAGCGTGTAGCGTCCGTCCTCGCCCGTCTGCGCGGCCAACGTGGTGCCCCGAACCGTGACCACCGCACCCGGCAACGGCGCGCCGTCCCACGTGCTCACCACCACGCCCGACACGCCGCCGGTGTCCTGCGCGAAGGCGGACGAAGCGACGAGGCAGAGCAGGAGCAACAGGCGGAAGACGAAAGGGAAACCACAGATGGTCACAGATGGACACAGATGTAGGACCGGCATCCTGCC
>CBFGQE010000428.1:0-3433 GCA_965650815.1 uncultured bacterium | reverse complement strand
CCCCACGCACCACCGATTCAATCGCGACTAAAGCACCAACGGCACCCCCCTCATCCGTCCTTCGGACACCTTCTCCCCCAGTGGGGGAGAAGGAAGGGATGAGGGGGAAGGCGCCCCAATACGGCAAACACCGCACCCGCACCGACTCCGCCCGCAGCCTCGCCCGCCAGCTCCGCTAAAACTCCACCGACGCCGAGAAACGGCTCTGGCGTCTGCTGCGGGACCGGCGCTTCGCCGAGTTCAAGTTCCGCCGCCAATACGCCTGCGGCATCTACTTCCTCGACTTCTTCTGCACCGCCGCAAAGCTGGCGGTAGAAATGGATGGAGGCGGCCACGGATTTCCCGATCAACGCGCAAAGGACGCAGCGCGCAACCGCTTTCTCACGGAGCGCGGCGTCCACGTCCTCCGCTTCTGGAACCATCAGGTCCGCGACGAGCCGGAGTCCGTCCGGTTCGAGATCTGGCACGCGCTGATGGACCGGACAGGACGCTCGGAGGAGATCGGCGGATTCCTGCCCAAGCCCTCCCCCTCACCCCAACCCTCTCCCCCGATGGGGGCGAGGGAGTCCGAACCGCGCCCGCCCTGCCGCTCTCCTCTCCCACTTGGGGGAGAGGACTAAGGTGAGGGGGAAACGCGATGAGAAGAGACTTCAAAAAGGCTCCCCGGCGAAGGCTAAGATCAGAAAGTTTATCCATTCTCAACCATGACCACCGAACGTGTTCCGTGCCGAACCGAAGGCTGCACCAATACAATTCTTCCGGCGACCGCCAAAGCCAACGACGGCCACTGTATGCCTTGCGTGCAGAAACGACTGCACGCGGAGCGGGAGGAATACATTCGCCTGAACCGCCGCGAAGTGGACCCGTATGCCGGGGTGACCGACGTGGTTGAGATTCTCCGTGTTTTGCACACGCCGCGCCCGCATGATCCGCTAGTAGTTTTTCGTCCGTGTCCCCAGTCCGTCGAAGAGCTTTACTCCCGGTTAAGCGCAGAACAGGCCAACCGCTTGATGGCGATGGCCGCTGATGCGTTGCGAGCCGACAACGAAGATTTCGCGCAAGAAATCGCAAAATCGCTCGCCGTGTTCACGGACCTCCCTCTCGACCCGATGCTGGAGTCTTGGCTGGAGCAAAATTGTTTCTGGCCACCCGTTGTCTTCCGAGGAGCAGGCGCGGTTGTCAGGGATGCCGTGGTTGCCGCGCTGGAATCGGGAGAGGCCAATGCGAACGAAGCTCTCTCCGCACTCGCGTGGATAGGCGACGACAGGGTTCAGGAGCTGTTTCGCCATTGGGAAGCCAATCCTCCAAATTGGCGCAGCAAACTGTTCGTGGGGCCGTCCGGTTACGCGAATGTCGCAGGATGGGAGCTGGGTAGACCCGCGAGACGCAACCTGTTCCACGACGAGTGCTGGGCCATCACACCTGCCTTATCCGAGCAGTCTCCCGATCAATCATTGCGGCTTCTGAGCGCAACAAATCAGGACTGCCCTTGGTGCCAGCGGCCATTGATCCACCTCATCGACTTGAACCTTGAAGACGCTCGGTTCGACTTTCTGGAGATCGTTGGGCGAAAGCTGCCCATCCTCACCTGTGATGTCTGCACCGGCTATGGATCGGGATTCATGTTTGCCCGAGTTGCCTCTGATGGAAACGCGCTGCTGACGGCAGGAGGCAAACGTCCCGACTGGCTGCCAGAAAAGGCGGACTCGTTAGAACCTAGTCCGTGGGCAGGAGTTCCAGTCCGATTGTCGCTGCGGCGTGCGATCCATGCGGTGGACTGGTGCATGCCGGTTTCGATTTCCCAAGTGGGAGGAATGCCGAGCTGGGTTCAGGACACTGCATTTCCAAGCTGCCCCGACTGCTCGCGGACCATGAAATTTGTGGCGCAGGTTGATAACGGACACTTCTCTGGCCACGAAGGCGTATACTATGCGTTTCTCTGCGCTTCTTGCCGAACCACCGCCACGACCTATCAGCAGACTTGAACGGAAATACATATGGCCCTGGTGCTTCTGAAGCAGCGTCCGGATTCGCTATCCACGGCATTCCTCAATCCTTCCAATTATGCGGAGTTCTGGGGGGAAAATCGCTGTTCCACTACGACCTTGCCCTGAAGGTTCGTGAGCTTGATGCGAAGCGAGGTGGCGTCGGCCACAGCTTCGGTGAGCGTGGCGTGGTGCATCTGCGGGCCGCCGCCGGTGATCTGGGCGTAGGGGAAGGCGTCGGTCGGGGGCAGCCACGCGGCTTCGTGGGTGTGGCCGGAGAGGATGATCTGGGCCTTCCACGCGACGAGCGAGTCGTGCCAGGCGGCGCGGCTGCGGCCGCTGAAGTAGTCGTAGCCGCCATTGGCGTAGTCGGGTGTCTTCTCCTCCTTCCAACGCAGCGGGATGTGGCAGAAGACGACGCGGTAGGGCGCGTCGCGGAACTCCGGGCGACGGATCACCTCGGCCAACCACCGGGCCTGCTCGGCCCGCAGCGCGTCGAACGCGACGCGGCCCCGGAAGGACGGATGGTCGTCGGGTTTGTCCTCGCCCGTGTGCAGGCAGATCACGGCCACGGGCCCGGAACGGAAGGCGTAGAACGGACGTCCTTCCGGCGCGGCGACGAGGCCCGGCGCGCGGAAGGCGTGGGCCCCGCGCACGTCGTGGTTGCCCCAGGTGAGGAACATCGGGCAACGCGCGGTCATGTCGCAGCCGCCCGGATGGAGCAGCGTGGGCACGAGCAGATGCTCGAAGGTCCAGTCGTTGCAGGTGTCGCCATTCCACAGGAGGAAGTCGGCGGCGGGCGTGGCGGCGTGGAGGGCCTTGATCGTCTCGTCGTGGATGTGGGTGTCGTTCCACATGACGAAGCGCGCTTCCCGCGCAGTCGGCGAGAGAGTGCGGACGGATTTCCAATCGCTGGTCACGGTCTCGCTGTCATCGGCCGCCGTCGTCACCGCACGAACCCGCAGCGACGTCCCGGGGGCGAAGCCAGCCAGTCGGACACGCAACACCTCGTCGCTCTGCGGCACGAACCCGAAGGCATCGGCCGCGACCGAGCCCTTCGCGCCATCGGCCGTCTCCCATTCGAGGCGGCCCTTGGCCAAGCGGCCCACGGCCCAGACGGCTTCCAGCCCGTCGGCGCGCGGCGCCATCAGCACCAGCGGCGTGCGGACGAGCGGGATCTTCGGCGGGGGCGGAGGCGTGGGAGATTCGGCGGCGACGGACGGTTGGACGAGCGCCGCACCGACGCCGCCGGTGGCGAGGGCTCCGAGGAATTGTCTCCGTTTCATGGGAATGGTGCAGGAGCTTGGGAGCGAGGCGGCGGCTCCGACAACCGACCACTTGTAGGGGGAGGTTTCGCCGATTGCCGTGCGTTCTCCCACGGGCTAACACTCGCCAAATCCCATGCAAAGCAAGGCCACCACCGTCCGGCAGTATCTGGCGGAGCTTCC
>CBFGQE010000427.1:0-3437 GCA_965650815.1 uncultured bacterium | reverse complement strand
TTCCGCCCGAGGTCCAGGCCCGGCTCTTCCAGCCCTTCGAGCAGGCCGACAGCGCCACCACCCGCAAATACGGCGGCACCGGGCTCGGCCTCGCCATCTCGCGCCGCCTCGTCGAGCTGATGCGCGGGAAGATCGGCTTCAGCAGCACGCCGGGCCAGGGCTCCACCTTTTGGTTCACCGTCCGTCTGCCCAAACAGCCCGCCGCGCCCGCCTCCGCGCCCTGGCCCGATCCCGGACTGGTCGGCCAGCGCCTGCTCATCCTCGACGACCACCCGGCCGTCCGCGACCACCTGCATCGGCTGACCGCCGCCTGGGGCATGTTGCCGACCGTCGCTGCCGATGCCGAGGAGGCGCTCCTCATCCTGCGCCGGGCCGAACAGGCCGGGCAGCGGCACGCCCTCGCGCTGATCGATGCCGATGCGGACGGATTGTCTGTCGCGCGCCGGATCGCCGATGATCCCTCGACCGGCCGGCCCCGGGCATTGCTCATGGTCCAGCAGGCCCAGCGCATCCCGCCGGCCACGCTCCAGTCGCACGCGGCCGTGGGCCAGATCGCCAAGCCGGTTCGCCAGACCCAGCTGCACGCCGCGTTTCTCGAAGCGTTGTCCGCCGCGCCGAAGGCTTCCTCTACCCCGGAGCCGAAGCCCGTCGTCCCGGTCGCCACCCCGGCGGAAGAACCTCTTCCCGAACCGTCGGCCACCGGCGGCTACCACATCCTTTTGGCCGAGGACAACGCCGTGAACCAGATGGTCGGCAAACGGCAGCTCCGGAAACTGGGCCACACCGTGGACATCGTGGGCAACGGCGCCGAAGCCATCGCCGCCCTGGAACGCACCCGCTACGACCTCGTGTTGATGGACTGCCAGATGCCCGAGCTGGACGGCTACGAAGCCACCCGCCGCATCCGCCAGCGCACCGATGCCCTCCACGGCATCCCCATCGTGGCCATGACCGCCAACGCCATGCAGGGCGACCGCGAGAAATGCCACGAAGCCGGGATGGACGACTACATCAGCAAGCCGGTCAAACTGGAGGACCTCAAGACCGTCATCGAACGGGTCGTCTCCCGCACCCGTCCGCCCGGGGGCGGCGGCCCGACCTCCGCGCCGGAAGCCGCTACGCCTCGGTCTCCGTCTCCACGCCTTCCTTGAACCGCGCGAGCGCCTCGCGGAGCTGGGCGGGGGAGTTCCGGCTGCGGAGCGCGGCGATGGCGGCGGCGGCGAGCTGGTCGCAGCGTTCGTTCTCGGGATGGCCCGCGTGGCCCTTGAGCCAGCGCCATTCGACCGTGTGCGGGGCCAGGGCCTTGTCGAGACGCCGCCAGAGGTCTTCGTTCTTCACCGGCTCCTTGGCGGCGGTCTTCCAGCCGTTCCGCTTCCAGCCGTGGATCCAGCGGGTGATGCCGTCCTTCAGGTAGCTGGAGTCGGTGTAGAGCGCGACCTGGCAGGGCCGGTTCAGCACCTCCAGCGCCCCGATGGCGGCGCGGAGCTCCATGCGGTTGTTGGTGGTGGCGGGCACGGCCCCGCTGAGTTCCTTGCGGTGCGGGCCGGAGACGAGCACGGCGGCCCAACCGCCGGGGCCGGGATTGCCCTGGCACCCGCCGTCGGTGTGGATGGTGACGGACTGCACGGCGCTACTTGGCGAACCCACGGAGCTTGAGCCAGGAGAGGCAGTTGGTGGTCCAAGGATGCAGCGCGTCGCCGGGCATCGCGTTGCGCGCGCCGAGGCCGAGGCCGTGCGGGCCGCTTTGGAAGACGTGCAGTTCGTGCGGCACCTTTTCGCGGCTCAACGCGGCGGCGAAGGCCAGCGAGTTCTCCACCTTCACTACGGTGTCGTCGCCCGTGCTCCAGAGGAAGGTGGGCGGGGTCTGGGCGTTGACCTGGAGTTCGTTCGACATCAGCCGGACCAGCTCTTCGGACGGCTGGTCGCCAAGCAAGTTCTTCTTTGACCCACCGTGCGTGAGCGGGCCCATGCTGATGACGGCGTAGCAGAGGATGCCGAGATCGGGCCGGCTGCTGACGCGTTCGATCAGATCGGTGGCTTCGGCGTTGCCCGCGTCCCAATGGGTCAGGAGCGACGAGGCCAAATGCCCGCCGGCGGAGGAACCGATGATGCCGATGCGGTTGGTGTCCACGCCCCATTCCGCCGCGCGGCTACGGACCGTGCGCAAGGCGCGGGCCGCGTCGTTCAGCATGGCGGGATGGCGGTAGCCGCCGGAGCCGAGGCGATATTTCAGGACGAAGGCGGCGATGCCGTTGGTCGCGAACCAACGGGCGTAGCCGGAGCCTTCGTGGTCGGCCAGATGCGCGTAGCCGCCGCCGGGGCAAACCACGATGGCGGCTCCGGTGGCCTTGGCCGGGTCGGGCCGGAAAACCGTCAGCGTGGGAATGTCCTTGGCCTCGGAACCGAGCGCGCCCGGCGCGCCGTTGGGCCAGAGAGGGAAGGTGTCCGGAGCCTCGCCGGCCAGGGCCGGCACGAGAGTCGCCAGGGCGGCGACCACGATGGAAAGGATGCGCATGGACCGACCGTGACCAAGTCGCCCGGCTTCTGGCCAGAGACTTCTTCAATCCCGGCCGATCATGGGCGAAACCGCTTCGGCCATCGCATTGCCCGCGATCCAGCCCGTGGTCCACGCGGCCTGGAAGTTGAAGCCGCCGGTCACGCCGTCGATGTCCAGCATCTCGCCGGCGAAGTGCAGGCCGGGGCAGACGCGGCTTTCCATCGTCTTGAAGTTCACCTCGGGCAGCTTCACGCCGCCGCAGGTGACGAACTCGTCCTTGTTCAGGCTCTTGCCCGTGACCGCAAACTCGGCTTCGACCAATTGCCGGGCCAGCGCCTGGGAATGGTGTTTCTGAAGGCCGCTCCAGCGGGTCTCCGAAGGGATGCCGGCGTTGGCCACGATGCGTTCCCATAGGCGGGCGGTGAGGGGCGGGAGGACAACGTTGCGGACGAGCTTCGCGCCGTCGGATTGGCGGAGCTGGTTCAGTCGGGCCAAGGCGTCGTCGAGCGTGGCGGTGCCGAGCCAGTTGATCCGGAGCGGAAAGGTGTAGTGCTTCTCGGCCAATTCTCGGGCGCCCCAGGCCGATGCGCGGAGAATGCCCGGGCCGCTGAACCCCCAGTGGGTGATCAGCACGGGACCGGTTTCCTTCAGCTTTGTGCCGGGAATGGAAACCGTCGCGGGATCAACCGCCACGCCGGCCAACCCTTCCAGCCGCGCATCCTTCACCTCAAAGGTGAAGAGCGACGGCACGGGCGGCTCGATGGTGTGGCCCAGCCCGATGGCCAAGGCGGCGGCGGCTTCCGCGCGGCACCCGCCTAGGGCGAGAAGAAGTCGGCTGCAGTCCAACGTGGTTTTGTTGGCGAGATGCAGCCGGAAGCCGCCCTCGGGGAGACGTTCGATGCGCTCCACGCCGCAGTTGGGCCGCAGGACCACGCCGGCG
>CBFGQE010000426.1:0-3447 GCA_965650815.1 uncultured bacterium | reverse complement strand
GTCGCCTATTCCCGGCGATCTGCGACCCCGCTGGGGTCGATCTACTTTCGGGCAGCTACCGGGGGTATCGTCGCGCTCCGCGCTCCTCAACCTCCGGCTACCTTCTGCCAACCCTTCGGGTTGGACCGAGCTTCGTAGCCGCGTCGTCGGAACGCGGTGACCCGCGGACGTGACCGTCCGAGCTCCGACCGCTGCCACTCGATTCACGCGCACAGACTTCGGGACAGGCTGGAAGCCTATCCTACTTAATCTGCGTCGTTCTGCGTTCATCTGCGGTTCATATCACCCACCAATCATCTTCAGCGCGTCGTCCACGTCGGTGCCGTCGTGGACCATCGCCATGAGGGCACGGACGATGCCGGCGGGGTTGGCGTTCTGGATGATGTTGCGGCCATAGACGATGCCGTGGACGCCCTGCTCCAGCAGGCCTTTCGTGCGGACGAGGATCTCGCGGTCGCTGACTTTGCCGCCGCCGCGCACCAGCACGGGAATTCCGCCGGCGGCTTCCACGACCTTGTGATAGCGCCCGACGTCGTCAGTCGGATCGGCCTTGAGGATGTCGGCGCCGAGTTCCACGGCTTGGCGGGCGAGGTGGACGATCTTGGTTTCGTCGCCATCGACCATGTAGCCGCCGGCTTCGGAATTGGGCCGGAAGACGAGCGGCTCGACCATCATCGGCATGGCGTAGTGGTCGCTCTGCACCTTCAAGCGAAGGATGTTCTCGATGCATTGCTCGGTGACTTCGGGCGCACCGGGAATCTGGAAGAGATTCACGCAAACGCAGGCGGCATCGAGGCGCACGGCCTGGAGCATGGCCTCGTCGAGCATCGCGCTGTAGCGCGCGGCGGGCAGTTCCTTGCCATAGACGTTGGCGGCGTCCACGCGGAGAACGAGGCGCGGCTTGAGGTGGCCGGGGACGTTCTGCAAATGCCGCGCCTGCCCGGTGGTGAGCTGGATGGCGTCCGGCCCGGCGGCGACGAGCGTGGCGACGGTCTTGCGGATGTCCTCGATGCCGGTGAGGAAGCCCGGCTGGTTGAAGAAGCCGTGGTCCACCGCCACGTCGAAGCAGCGGCCGGACTTGGCGTTGAAGAGGCGGTTGAGGCGAAAGGCTTTCATGTCGGTCGGATCAGCGGACGCCCATGAGATGCTTCAGGATGAAGAGTTCAAGCCCTTCGTAGTCGCGGACCTCGATGTAGGCGCGCTCGGCTTCGCGGTCCAAGGTGCGGACCTTCTCGACGAGATGCAGGAAGATCTCGCGGCTGTTGGCCAGATGGCTGGTCACGGGGTTGCCGTTCTGGGTGCGCATGGCCTTCACGTCGAGACCGACGAACTCGCCGTTCCGGCCGTAGCCGTTTTCTTCCAGCACGCGGACCTGGTTGAACGCCGCGCGCAGATTGGCCGCGCCGAAGTTTTTGTCCTGATCGTATTTCAGGCCGTTCTGGTCGTTGAGGTGGACGCTGGCCAGCTTGCCGTGGGCCAGGGCGAAGGCCATTTCGTCGGACGGATCCAAGCCGGCGAGCAAAGCGTGGGCGGTCTCGATCAAGCCCTTCACGCGCTTCGGATCTTTGGACGCGTAGGCGAGCGTGAGGGCGTGACCGATGGTGGGCACGTAAGCTTGGTCGGTCGGCTCGTTGGGCTTGGGCTCGATCCAGACCTCGATCTCGGAGTCGTGGTCGAGCATCCGGTTGATGACCTCCAGAAGGCGCTGGTAGGCGGTCACGGCGTTCTTCGCTTCACGGAGGTAGGTGCCTTCGCGCGCGAGCCAAAGGACGATGGCCTTGCAGCCCACGGCACGGGCGATGTCGATGGAGCGGAGCGTGCGGTCGAGGGCGTATTGGCGCTCGACGGCGGAGTTGGAGGTGTAGCCGCCATCGACCGTCTGCGGGGCGAACCAGAGGCGTGGCGCGACGAACTCGGGGACCAGGCCCTGGTCCCTCAACTGCCTGCCGACCGCCCCGGCTTTTTCCAGGACTTCGGCGGCGGTCAGGTCATCGACGCCGGGAACGACATCGTCGTCGTGGAACTGCACGCCCTCGAAGCCGAGCGGGCGGTAGAGGGCGAACTTGGCCTCGTGGTCGAAACGGCGGCGCGTTTCCGGGCCGAAAGGATCGGCGCCTTCGCTGATGTTCCAAGGGCCGAAGGAGAAGCGGTAGTTCACGGGAGTGCTCATGTGTGGGCGAACGCTACGTCGCGCCGCAGCGGGCCGCTACGTCTGGAAGCTCAACCGCTGGCACTATCGTCTCACCTGTTGGCTTGCCGAAGCCCGTTGCTCCGTCCAATCGTGCCAGCCATGCAGTCCCCGCGTGAAACCATCCGGCTGCCCTCGGGGCGGACCTTCCGCCTGTTGCGCTGGCGGCGCGACCTCGCGCACGTGGAGGTCGTGGAAGGCCCGGGACGGGTTTCATCGACCCGGGGATTCGGAGCGCACTGGCACTACCATCCGGAGCTGGAGCTGACGCTCTTCCTCAAGGGTTCGGGCACGAGGTTCGTGGCGGACCACATCGAGCTCTTCGAGCCGGGGGATCTGGTGCTGCTGGGTGCGAACGTGCCGCACACCTGGCATCCCAAGGGCGCTTCGGCCGGGATCTCGCTGCAATGGGATCTCCCGTTGAACCACGGGCTCTGGGAGATCGGTGAGATCGCCGCGCCGCTGCGCCGACTCTGCGATCAGGCCTTGCGCGGGCTGTTGGTGCGCGGAACGACGGCTGCAAACGTCGAGCGACAGATGGAGAGCATCGCGGGCCTCGACGGACTCGGGCGTTTCGCGGCCTTCCTCGAATTGCTCGGGCTCTTGGCGGAGGCCCCGGCGGCCCATCTGCGGCCCCTGTCGGAGCGGCCCTTTGCCCTCGCGGGCACGGCCGAGCAACAGGAAGCCATCCGCCGCGCGGTCAGCTACATCCTCGCGCACTACCGCGAAGCCGTGCGGCTGGAGGATCTGCACGCCTTGACCGGGATGAGCCGGGCGACCTTCGCGCGGCAGTTCCAGCGGCACGCGGGGAAACCGTTCTCGACGTTCCTGAACCAGGTGCGGCTCCAGGCGGTGTGCCGGGCGTTGCGCGACACGGGAGAAGCCATCGGGGCGATCGCGCTGGGGAACGGGTTCAACCAGTTGTCGTTTTTCAACCGGCTCTTCCGCCGGGAATGCGGCGTGTCGCCCGGCGAATACCGGGAGCTGGCCCGGAAGAAACGGGATCGGAAGAGGTCGGGCGATGGCTCCCGTTGAGTCCGCGTAGCGCCGATGTCTCGTCGGTCGTTTCGCAAGCGTCGCGCTCGTCGATGCGTGCTGGGTTGGAGGGCGTCCTTGCCGACAGGATGTCGGCGCTACGGCAACCGGGACGGTTGCGGCACGGCAGGCCCGAGGCTTGCGCTACGGAGGCTCGGCCGGTGCCTTCGCCCTACCCTCAGCGGGCCATCATCGCGGCGAGGCGGAGGAAGTCCTCGGGCAGC
>CBFGQE010000425.1:0-3448 GCA_965650815.1 uncultured bacterium | reverse complement strand
TTTCCTCCGTTTTCCCAGAAGCGAGGGGGCTCGGACGCACCGTCCGTGGCTTCGTCGCCGAAGCTCACTGCGCCGGAGGATTCGTCACCGCCGTGGGCGGCGTTACGGCGACGGGCGCGTGCAACGGCCGGCCGTATTCGTCCACCTCGATGTCCACCGGCACTTGGATCGTGCGCCCGTCGGCCGTGGTCTCGGTGCGCCAGGTGCGGACGACGCGGCGCGTGTTGTTGAACGGCTTGGAACCCACCGCCACGGCCCCTTCCCCGATGCCGACCACGCCGCCGGCCACGTTGCCGCCAACCGCGCCGACCACGCTGCCGATGCCGCGGCCGATGGCGGGACCGGGCTGGCGCGAATTCGTGATGCCGGGTGTGTTGGGGTCCGAGGCGCAGCCCGCCGCGAGCGCGGCGGCCAACACGGAGATCGAAAACACCGGGGAGCGAAGCATCGAGTTCATGGAAAAAACGGCGGTTGCCATCGGCAGCGTAGCCCGGACCCGCTGCCCCGCAATCCCAAGCTGGCCCCCGCCCCGCCCGCTCCGGCAACGTGCCGCCATGCAACCGACCACGCTCCTGATCGCCACGCGCAACCGCCACAAGACGGAGGAAATCGCCGCCATTCTCGGCGCGGGCTTCGCCTGCCTGACGCTCGACGCCGCGCCCGGAGCGCCCACGCCGGTGGAGGATGCGGCCACCTTCGAGGGCAACGCGCTGATCAAGGCGCTCAGCCTCGGCGCATGGCTCGTTGCCCAGCCCGGCCACGATCTCTGGAAGCGGAACATCTCCGGACGTTTCCTGGCTCTGGCCGATGATTCCGGCCTCGAAGTCGATGCGCTGGACGGCGCGCCCGGTGTCCATTCCGCCCGCTTCGCCGCCCTCGACACCGGCGCGACCGGCAACAGCCCCGACGCGGCCAACAACGCCAAGCTCATCCGCCTCCTCGCCTCAGTGCCGCCGGAGAAACGCGCCGCCCGCTTCCGCTGTTGTCTCGCCGTGGTCCCGCTCCGGCCCGGCGCGACCACGGCCGAACTGAAAGCATCCGCCCGCACCTTCAGCGGTGCCTGCGAAGGCCGCATCCATCCCGAACCCTCGGGCCAAGGCGGCTTCGGCTATGACCCGCTGTTCATTCCCGCCGGCTACGACCGCTCGTTCGCCGAACTGGGGGAAGAGGTGAAGAACCGCCTGAGCCATCGCGCCCAGGCGCTGGTCGGCTTGCGCGGCCATCTGCTCGAAGTCGGCTGAATCCGCGCGTAGCCCCTTTCCGCCCAGCTTCGGGTCCGCCCGGCTCATTCGCGGTTTGCCCTCGACGCGGATTCCGGTATCTTCTCCGTCAGTGATCGGCAACGCGCACAAAACGCTGGTGCAGCCGGAAAGAGGTTCTTTCCGGGGCGTTTGCCTGTCGTTTAGCCGCCTCTCGGCCTGCCGCCACTTTGGGAGCTAGCCCTGTCGGCCTCGGCCGATAGCGAGCAGCTCCCCTTCCCCCCAAGCCGTTTCCTGGACGACGCGCCCTGTCGGCGCGCCGTCCACATCCGTTCACACCTAAACCCTGTCCAATACCATGAACCCGACTCCCCTCATCGGTCAGCGAGATGAAAGCCGCCTTCGCCGGCTGCTCGCCACCGTTCGCCCCAACAACGCCTCGCTCCGCGAAAGCCTCGTCCGTCTGGCCGCCGAGCTGGACCGCGCCCGGCTGTTGCCGGACAGCGAGATCCCGCCCGACATCGTCCGCCTCGGATCGACGGTGGAGCTGGAGGATCTCTCGGACGGCGAGATCCTGACCTACACGCTGGTGCTGCCCAGCGAGGCGGACGCCAGCCTTGGGCGCATTTCGATCCTGGCTCCCCTGGGCACGGCGATGCTCGGCTACGGGGCGGGAGACGACTTCCGCTGGCCCGTGCCCGGCGGGACGCTTCACGCCCGCATCCGCCGTGTCGGCCTGCACGAACCCGCACCCATCGCCTGAGCCATGACCATGAAGACGCTTGTTCCCACGGACCGTCTGGACCATGTCGCCTGGGCCCGGCGCGTGAACGCGCGCTGGATCGTGCGCGGCGGGTTGAACGACTCGGCCACGGCCTACATGAACCACCTGGAACGCATCCACCCCGAACGCCTGGTGCGGTCCTGTCGCCGCGCCCATCGGCTCGTGTATTCGATGGAGCCTCTGGAGGACCCCAAGCCGTGGTTCTACGGCGGGCTGTTCAGCCTGGCCACCACGGCCGAAGCCCGGCGCTTCCTCGCGGAGCATCCGTTCATTTTGGCCACGATCCCGTCGCTGGCCTTCGATCCGGACCTGCCGGATGTGCTGGTCTCCGCCGCACCGGAAACGGCCCGGAAGATCCAGCGGTTGAAGAACGCGCTGGCCAGGTTGGCCTGAACCTCCGTCCTGGGCCGCGCCGGGTCCACCGGCACACCGGCCCTCAACGTTCCGGCTCCCGGCGACGCGCCCCGTTCGTCCGGGAGCCTTCCCGGGGCGTGCCCAGGAGCTGCACCAGCCGGACCAGATCGTCCTCGGTGATGTCCACGAACGAATCGAGCGACCTCAGCGCCGCGACGATCTCCTCGTGGGAGGGCGCGGCCGGGAGATCATCGGACGCGGTTTCCGGCGGTGGCGGATGGTTGGCGAAGGCCGGGTAGCGCCGCCACGGGAAGCACGCGTTGATGGCCACGGCCAGCCCCACCATCGCCACCGCGTTGAACAGCACCGGGAACAGCACGTAGCCGAAGCCCAGCCCATGCAGCTCGTCGCCGCCCAGCACGGCGGTCAACGCCGTCGCGCCGCCCGGAGGATGGATGCACTTGAGCTGGTGCATCGCCATGATGGACAGCCCCACGGCGCAGGCCGCGGCCCACATCGGCGACGGCATCCACCTCGCGCACGCCACACCGATCAAAGCCGAGAACCCGTGCCCGGCCACCACCGGCCAGGGCTGGGAAAGCTGTCCGTGCGGGACCGCGAACAGCAGCACGGCGCTCGCGCCCATCGACGCGACCAGCCCCGCAGCCGGGCCCGGGGGCAAAAGCCAGTGGCCGAGGAAAAGGGCGAACAGGATGGAGGCCAGGCCGCCGGCTCCGGAGACCAGCTTCTCCATGGCGCTGACCGCGCTCAACTCGACGCCCAACCAGTTCTTCAACGGCTCCAGGTTCATACGTCCCGCACGCGCCGGGTCGGCCGGACGGGCCGCGACATGTATATCGCACCGCGATATGCGTCAAACCCCGTTCTGCCCGCAGGACAGTCCTTCGAGCAGCCCCTTCAGATGGGGCCCGATCTTTTCGAGCTGCGCCCGGTGCGCGGCCGAGAGCCTTTCCAGCAGGTCCTCCCCCTTTTCGGTCAACGAAAGGTCCACCTGCCGCCGGTCCACCGTCGATGGCGTCCGCAACACCAGGCCCGACGCCACGAGCCGGTCCGCCAGCCCCACGGCGCTGTGGTGGCGGAGCTGGAGCCG
>CBFGQE010000424.1:0-3454 GCA_965650815.1 uncultured bacterium | reverse complement strand
GCATGGCGGTGCGGTTTTGTTCCAAGCCCCGCCGGAGAAGCTGCCGCGTCTCCTCAACCAGGCCGCCGGCAAACATCGCGTCCACCCGCACGTGGATGCGGCGATGGAGATCGGCGGCATCACGGCGAAGGCCAAGCAAAGTAGGGCAGACCACCTGTGAGAGCGCCCCCCTCACCCCGGCCCTCTCCCCATCCGATGGGGAGAGGGCCGGGGTGAGGGGCTCCGTCGAGCCGCTGAAGCTGTTTCGTTCCCATTCCGCTCGCTGCCCGGAAAACGGCTTGCCCGTCACCCGGATCACTTCCAGCGCCCGCACCACGCGGCGCGGGTTCCGGCGGTCGATCACCGCGAAGGTCGCGGGATCTTTCGCCTCCAGTTCCTTCAGCAAAACCTCCAGCGGCAAGGCCTCCAGTTCCGCCCGCACGACGGGATCGGATGGCGGCGCTTCGCCCAGCCCTTCCCGCAGCGCCTTGAGATACAGCCCGGTGCCGCCGCAGTAGATCGGCACCTTGCCCCGGGCGCGGATGTCCGTCTCCGCCGCTTGAGCCAAGCCGATGAACCGTGCGGCGTCGAAGCTCTCCGTCAGTTCCGCCACGTCGATCAGGTGATGCCGCACGCGGGCCTGTTCCTCGGCGGTTGGCTTCGCGGTGCCGAGATCCAAGCCGCGATACACCTGCATGGAATCGACCGAGATGATCTCGCCGCCGATCCGTTCGGCCAAGGCGAGGGCGAGCGCCGACTTGCCGCTGGCGGTGGCACCGACGATGGCGAAGCCGGTGAGCCGGGGCGCTGGGGAGCCGGGGGGCATGGAGGTCACTTCGTCACCGTTTCGGCGCGTCCGAGCCGACGCGGCGTCAGCTTCCAGACCAACACGCCCGCCACAAGGATGCCCAGGCTTACCATCTGCGCCGGCGTCAATCCGGCGGTGATCTGGTTGGCCGGATAGTCGCCCCGGAACGATTCCACAAACGCCCGCAGCACCGCATAGCCCAGCAGGTAGGTGGCGAAGACCTGGCCATCGAACTTCTTCCGGCGATAGAGCCAGGCGAGACCGACATAGAGCGCGAGGTTCAGCCCCGCTTCGTAGATCTGCGTGGGATGCACCGGGAGCGCGGGCTGGGTTTCCAGGATCTTGCCGAGCGCGACCTGGTGGTTCCAGGCCTGCGACTGCGCCGGGAACTGGATGGCCCACGGCAGCTCGCAGGCTTTGCCGAAGCAGCAACCCGTCATCAGGCAGCCGATCCGGCCGAAGACATGCCCCAGCGCGATGCTCGGGGCCAAGGTGTCGGCCACGCGCCAGAGCGGCAGCTTCTTCCACGCGCAGTAGCCGATGGCCGCCAACGAACCGCCGATCAATCCGCCGTAGAAGACGAGCCCGCCGTCGCGGATGGCGAAGATCTTCGACCAAGGTTGCCCGGCGAAGTCGGTCTTCCAGAACGTGGCTACATAGAGCAGCCGCGCGCCGAGCAGCGAGCCGAGGATCAGCAGCGTTCCAAGATCTGCCACCGACTCGCGCGGCAGGCGGTCCAAAGCCGAGCGGCGGCTCGCAGTGTAGAGCCCGAGCAGGATGCCGACGGCGACGAGGACGCCATACCAGTAGATGGTGAATTGCCCGAGATGGAACGCGACCGGATGCACAGGGCGCGAACGCTAGGGCCTGTCATGGGAAAGGGCAAACTTCGGAAAAGCAGTCCTCTTCTCATACCCCTCTTAATCCTGCTCTTCATCCTAATCTTGATCTCTTTCGCCATACGATTGGGGCGAAGAGCATGATTAAGATTGAGACTACGATTGAGAAGAATCCCCCGGCCCTAGGCCGTTCACTGAGCTTCGTCCGTCTTCGGCGGAGCGAGACGGATCGAGTAGAAGACCTGGGCGCTGTTGGTGGCATCGAGATCGCGGAAGGTCACGCCGTCGCCATTGACGACGCCGCGCCAGATGGGCCGCCAAGGGTTCCACTCCGTGAGATTGGTGCTGGCGAACAGAATCGTCTCCCGCCCGCGCAGTTGCTCGGCGCGCAGTTGAAATGCCCCATCGTTCAACCGTCCGCTCTTCAAGGCGTTGATCGTGGGAGGCAACGGATCGAGCCGCAGCTTCAGCGTGTAGTCGTGGCCGAGATCGTCGTAGTCCCCCTGGACCCTGAAATGGATCGGCACGTCGAGCCTGACCGGAAGCTCCAACGCCTTGTCCGATGCCCCGAGGTTCGTCAAAGCCCCCATCGAGTCCCCGGTGAAAGCGTCCAACCACATGCGCTGGCCAGTGACCGATGCGGCCAGCACTCCGTTGGCCGGAGGATTCCACGACCACCAAACGGTTCGGCCATCGGCCCATTCTCCGGGTTCGGTCGAAGCCCCAAAGGTGCTCCCGGAAGCCTCCGTCTCCACGCCTCGCATGGAAGTCCGGTTCGCAAAGCCGTCGTTCGCGGGAGCCGAGTGAAACCGGGCGCTGAAAGGCAGCGCGCCGCCGTAGGAAACGAGACGGATCGCGTAGGTTTTCCCTTCCGTGACCGCAAACGAATCGGTCAGGGGCCCGTCGCTGAAGCCTTGGATGGAATTCCAGATGAACTCGTCGATCTCCGCCAAGGAACCCTCGCCATCGACGGCATAGATCGAGAAAAACCAAGTGGGAGGAGGCGGGTGGAAAACGATCGATGTGTTGCCACCGGTGGTGTTCCCCGGCCCTACCCAAACGCTGTTCCGAACCTCCACCACGGCGTTTGATGAAACTCCCTGCGGGTGGTCATAGCTCGGTTCCGGCCATGCCTCCCGGATGGTTTCGGCGCGGTTTTCCGGACGTGCGGCCTGGGGTGCGTTGCCGAGGCTGATCCGTCCCGAGCCCGGTGCCGTCCACTTCCACCACAGTTCCCGCTCGGCAATCTCCTCCTCGGGATCGACCACCACATCGCCCAATCGGGCGGTCACCTCGTGATAGTCGCCAATGAGGACGGCGGCGTGGGCGAAGTTCGTGTTGGTCGGTGGTTCGGCGGCGACCAGTGAGATGGAAACCAAAGCAGAAGCGGCCAGCGCGAACGCTTTCCAGACCCGGTGAATGGAACCTCCAATTTTCATCCGGGCGAGGGCATAGCCGCTGGCCCATCCGCTGTCACTCTCCTACTTGAAGGCGATTTCCGGATTGGAGGCCAAACGCTCAAGCCAGCTTTCTGGAAGGAGGACGGGCGCCGGGTTGGGGAACCCGGCCTACAAGCTGTAGGCCGGGTCCCCTGACCGGGCGGGGCCGCTCAAGCAGGAAGCCGACGAACCATTCGAATAGCCTCTTTCACAGCGCTCCCCGCGTTCCGTTCATCAGAACACTTCGACCACGCGCGGACCGAGCACGTCCAGCTTCGGCTGGATGCCGAGGCCGGGTGCCTTCGAGGCGGCCATGCGGCCGTTCACCCGCTGAGGCGCGCCGTCGGCGGTGCTGACGGTGACGTAGCTGTTGAAGTCGGTGGTGCTGA
>CBFGQE010000423.1:0-3454 GCA_965650815.1 uncultured bacterium | reverse complement strand
ATGCCCGGCATGGGCGAGATCCAGGCCACGATCAACGCGCTCCGTGCCGAACGGCTGGACGAACGCCTCGCGCTCATCCCGCTGCACGGCGAGCTGTCGCCGCAGGACCAGGACCTCGCCTTCGAGCCCAGTCCGCTCCGCAAGGTCGTCGTCGCCACCAACGTGGCCGAAACCTCCGTGACCATCGACGGCGTCCGCCATGTCGTCGATTCCGGCCTGGCCCGCGTGGCGCGCTACGATTCGAACCGGGGATTACAGACGCTGTTGATCGAGGAGATCAGCCGCGCCTCGGCCGACCAGCGCAAGGGCCGCGCCGGCCGCACCGGTCCCGGCACCTGCCGCCGGCTCTGGACCGAGAGCAACCATCTCAACCGCCCCGAGCGCAACACCCCGGAGATCCGCCGCGCCGACCTCGCGGAAACCGTCCTCCTGCTCCACTCGCTGGGCGTGCCGGACGCGACGACCTTCGACTGGTTGGACAAGCCCGAGCCCCAGGCCGTCGCGCGCGCCGAACGGCTGCTGCGCACGCTCGGAGCCATTGATCCGGTCACGAACCACCTCACGCCCGTCGGCCGGAAAATGCTGCGGCTGCCGATGCACCCGCGTTTCAGCCGGATGTTGGTCGAGGCCCAGCGCTTCAATTGCGTGGAGCAGGCTGCGCTGTGTGCCGCGCTCGTCAGCGGACGCGATCTGCTCACGCGTGTCAGCCGCGACGAGAAGCACATTGCCGACGCGCGCGAGACGTTTGAAGGCAGCCCGCTCTCGGACTTCTTCACCCTGCTGCGCGCCTACCAGCACGCGCGGAATCAGCGCTTCGATTTCGAATCCTGCCGCCGCTACGGCATCAACGCCAAGGTGGCCCGCGAAGTGGATCTGACCTTCCAGCAGTTGCTGGGTCTGGCGGAACGGGAAGGAATGCTGCGCAGCGAGAGTAGGACAGGCTTCCAGCCTGTCCCGGCCACTCCGTCCGAATCAGCCGCCCAGACCCAGAGGGGCGGGCAGGATGCCCACCCTACCTCGTCCGACGAAGGCCTGCTCCGCAGCCTCTTCACCGGGTTTGCCGACCAGCTTTGCCAGCGGCTCAGCTCGGGCACGCTCGACGTGCAGTTGACCGAAGGCCGCACCGCCGCGCTCGTCCGCGAGAGCGTCGTGCAGAGCCCGCTCTTCGTCGCCGCAATGCTCAAGGAAGTGCAGAATCGCAGCGGCGGCACCACCACGCTGGTGGGCTTGGCCACGGCGGTGCAACGCGAGTGGATCGAGGAGTCGTTCCCCGATCAGCTTCAGATCGCCACCCGGCACGAATACGACCGCACCCACCGCCGCATCGCCGCCATTCGGCAAGTGCAGTTCCACGGCCTCACGCTCGCGCGCGACCATCAGAAGGAGCTCGATCCCGCCGCTTGCGGCCGGGCCTTGGCCGACGCCTTTGGCCAAGGCGCGTTCGATCTGCCGAACCTCACCCACGAGGTGAAGCAGCTCATCGCGCGGACGAACTTCGTGGCCGCAGCCGCGCCCGAACTGGAGTTCCCCAGGCTGGCCGATGCCGGGCTCGTGGAGTTCTTCGCGCAGGCCTTCCACGGCATGTCCCTCGCCAAGGAAGCCCAAGCCGCCGACCTGAAGGCCGCGTTCCTCAAGTTCCTCGGCAAGGACCGCCGCGAATGGCTCGACGCGCTCGCGCCCGTCTCCATTCCATGGTCCAGTGGCAAGCCGGTGAAGCTCGCCTACGCGCCGACTGGCACGGACGAGGACGGCATCCTCCAACCGCCCGAAGCCCAGGTGAAGCTGCTGGAATGCTTCGATCTGACGGAGCATCCCAAGCTCGTGGAAGGCACCGTGCCGGTCCGCCTCGCGCTGACCACGCCCGACGGCAAGCGCCTCGACGCGACGATCGATTGGCCGAGCTTCAAGGCGCTGACCTATCCGAAGCTGCGGGCGGGATTGACCAAGAAGTTTCCCGGCTTCACCTGGCGCTGAACCGCCAAAGCAGCGGGCACCGCGGCACGACGTTCCGTCAATCGTGGCCAGTCCTGGCGGGCGTCATTCTCCCGGGACCTGCGCGGGATGCATCAGGTAGGCCACGAGATCGCGGCGTTGCCGGGCGGAGAGGGATTCGAGCAAACCTTCGGGCATCATCGAGGCGGTGGATTCTTCGGCCTCCTCGATGGCGGTTCGCTCCAGCGTGGCGGTTTCGGTCTGGGTCTGGAGGGTCAGCGTCCGGTCGGTGCGCGCGGTGACGACGCCGTTGAGCACGCGGCCGTCCTTCAAGGTCAGCACGGTCATCCGGTAAGTGGCGGCCACGACTGCGCCGGGATCGACGATGTTCTCCAGCAGGTAGTCGAGGTTCGCGCGCCCGGAACCCGTGAGATCGGGACCGACCGAACCGCCTTCGCCGTAGAGCCGATGGCACGCAGCACAGGCTTGCTCGTAGAGCCGACGGCCTTGGGCAAGGTCGGCTTGGCGGAGGGTTTCCGGGGAAAGTTCGGCGCGGAGTTTTTCGATCGAAGCACGCTTGTCGGCGGCGGTGGTGGCGACGGTGCCCCAGACGTCGCCGAGGCGGGCGGTGAGCGCGGCGTCGTTCAAGCCGGCGATCTGGCGGGCGTGGAAGGGCGTGAGATGCGCCTTGGGCACGCGGCCATCGGCGAGCGCGTCGAGCAACGCGCGGGCGGCGGCGGAGCGCGTGACCATCGCGCCGAGCACGCGGGCGCGTTCGTCGGCGACAATCCACGGGTATTGCCCGAGGGCGAGCCCGGGAGCCTCGGGTGCTCCGAGCTGGAGCAGGCCCACCATGATGTCGGCCCGCAGCATGGGATCGCCGACCAGGGGTTTGAGCAGGGGCGCAAGATCCGGAGCGCCGGCGTCGAGCAATGCGCGCAGGGCGGTGCGGCGGGCATTGGCGTCGGCCTGGCCATCGGCGACGACGGCGCGGAGTTCGTCGAGCGCGCGACCGCTGCCGAAAAGAAGGTCGAGCTCGGCCAAGGTCTTGTTCAGCGCGGCGTCGGTCGTTGAGGTGAACGTGTCGCGGAAGGCGGCCCAACCCTCGGGCGCGGGCAGTTTGCGCCAGCCGCGCCAGGCTTCGGCGAAGCCTTGGAGAAGATCGGTTCGTAAGGCGGGATTTTTGGACAGGGAACCTTGCAGCAAGGCCGTCACGGGTTGGGATCGGGACTCGATGGCTTCGCCCAGACGACGCGCGATCAGCCGGCGCACGGTCGGAATCTCGGCGATGAGCGCGAGACGGACGCCACTGGCCGGATCGGCGGAGACGAGCGGCTCGACGCCATACCAGAGCATGAGCGGGAGATTGTGGTCGGTGGCGTCCCCGGCATGGGCCAGAAGCGCCTGGGCAAGATTAACACGAGCCGCTGTCGGCAGCTTGGGCAGCGCGCTGGCCAGCGCGAGACGGACGGACGGAGCCGGATCGTTCTTGGCCAAATCGAGGAACGCCTTCTCGACCGAA
>CBFGQE010000422.1:0-3461 GCA_965650815.1 uncultured bacterium | reverse complement strand
ATGGCTCGGACGGTTTCACAACTGGGACGCTGCGGGCCTTGTAGCTCCGGTGCGAAGCGGAACCAACCCTTTTCCCGGGAACGGCCTCGGGCCAAGGACGGGGTTCACGGATTGGACCGGGGTGGTTGGGAAACGTCACGCACTGGGAAGCGGGAAACATCGAACGTTCAACGCCCAATGTCGAAGGAACAGGAGCGCGGAGCATCGCTCCGCACGGACGCACTCCATCGAGAAACCAAAGGGAGCCGCGAGGAGCCACTGGGTTGGAAAAGAAGAGCGTCTGTCCGGTGTGCGGCGGAGCGATGCTCCGCGCTCCTACGGCGCACGCTGGGAGAGCAACCACGCCATCAGGTCGTTGAACGCCTCGGGCGGGAGCGCGTCGGCGAAGATGTCGGGCATGAGGGACGAGGTGGAATCGATCCGCGACTTCACCTGCGCCTTCTGCACCTTCACTTCCTGGCCGGAAGCGTCCGCCAGAACGAGCGTCTCTCCTTCTTCACGGCGAAAGAGGCCGCTGACCACATCGTCGTCCACCAGCGTCAGCAGAGTCTGGCGGAAGGCATGGTCCACGTTGCGGTTGGGATCGAGAATGTCCTCGCAGAGCCGCTCGGCGCCGCGATTGCCGATGCCGTCGAGCTGCGGCCCGATCAACCCGCCTTCGCCGCCGACGCGATGGCAGGCAGCGCAGTTCTGCTGGAAGAGCTGACGGCCTTTGGCGAGATCGGCCTTGGCGGGGTCGAGACCGGCGCGACGGGTTTCGACGAGCTTCTGCTTCTCCGCGTCCAACGGCGGCAGGTCTTTCGTGACCGCTTGCCGTCGCGTTTCGCCAGCTTCGCCGAGCGTGGCCCGGAGCCGTTCGGCCACGCGGGTGTCGGCCACGAGCTGTGCCGGAACCTTCCCAGCCTCGGCGGATTGGAGCAGCGCTTCGGCCCCGCCCTTCGATCCGGCCAAGGCCATCGCCAGCGTGGCCTGCAAACGACCGGCTGCCACAGCCAAGGCTCCCAACACGGCGGTGCGAGCGGTAGGCTGATCAACTTCGGCCAACACAGCGGCGATCGCGCCCGCTTCGGGACTGTTGGCTTGCAGCCTTTTCACCAGCACGTCGGCGAAGGTGGCGTCCTGGCCGAGCAACGTTTTCCACACCAGAGACTGTTCCGCTGGGGCCAACGGGCCGTTGGCCAAGGTGCGGAGGCGGGCCAGGATCTCGGCAGAGGGATGCGCGGCGGCGAGCTGGAAGGCGTCGCGGCGGCGTTCGGCCAGATCACGCGGCGCGACGTTCGGCCACGGCACCACGGCGGGCGCGAGCTGGCCAAAGGCGAGCCACGCGTAGGCGTCGCCGGTGTCGCCATCGATCACCTCCAACTGGGCGAGCTGACCGTGCTCGGGTTCGGCGAATTGCCATACGATCCGCTGGGCGGTGTCGCTGCGCGGCGGAAAGGCTTCGCGGAGCACGCGACCGTCCTCGGACTTCAGCACGACCTTGTTCACGCGTTTGGCGGGCTGGTCGGGATATCCGTCGTGGCCGGCGAGAACGAAGGAAAGTTCGGCGGGCACGCTGAACGGCTGGCTGCGCAGCACGCCGGTCAAGGCCTCGCCGCCAGGCGGCAAGGAGCTGAGCAGCGAAGCCGAAGGACCACCCACAATGCTGCGCTCTTGGAAAAGCCACGGGACCGGACTGGCGTTCTGCCCGTCCAACGGCAACGCGGCCCAGGCGGACGCGGCGGCGGTCTCATCGAGCAAACGGATCGCCAATGCTTGGCCCCAGCTCGCCACAGTGGGCGGAACGGGCGCGCCGCGTTGATCGAGACCGGAGCGGACCGCGTTGAGCAACGCTAGCTGGCGACCGGCGTCGGCAGGATATTTCTCCTGGGCGAAGCGCGCGATGGCCGGGGCGCTGTCGGAATCGCCGCAGCGGGCGGCGTGCTGGAGCAGGGCTTCAATCTGCGCCGCGTCTCCACCGAGGCGTGGGAGCTCCGAGAGGATGTAGCGAGCGGTGGCGGCGTTGGGAATGGCGGGAAGGATGTCGGTGACGAGCGAGCGTCGTGCTTCGTCCACTTGGGCCAATTCGTCGAAAGCACCCGGAACCTTCAGCGTGTCGCGGATGGCTTTGCGGAGGACGTAGACGAGGTGGGTGTCCTTGGCCTTGGTCTCGGCGAGCGCCTCCAGCAGCGCGGGAAGATTCGATGCTGCGGGCCATTCGGCCAAAGCTTCGGCGGCGCAGCGTTTCACCAAGGCATCATCGTCGCCGAGGTGGAGCAGGAGCGCGCCGCGGAGATTGCCGATGTTGAATGGCGCGACCGCTCCGGCGATTCCGGCCGTCCGGCGATGGCCCAGCTCCGCCAGCAGGCGCATCGCGTGGACCTTGAGCATCGGCTCGGCGGGAGCGAAACCGGTGGCCATCGATTCGTGGTCGAGCGCATTGAGATGGAACAAGGCCCACAGCGCGTGGATCTGGGCGTGGGTCTTGGCTTCGGGCTTGGCGAAGTCGTAGCTGCCGCGCGCGGTCAGGCGCAGCTCCGCGATCGCAGCGCTGCCGATGCGGTCTTCGATCTCCTGCTGCGCGAGCAGACGGCGCGAAAGGTTGGGCGAGGCGAGTTCTTCGATCAGGCTCTTGAGGTCACTCGGCAACGCGGCGGGGCGGAGGGCGGGATGGGACGGCGCGGGCAGGCTGCCCGCGCTACGTGTCGGGCTGGCAGCCCGACCTACTATGGCGTTCGTGTAAATCACGCGCCAGATGCGGCCGCGCTCGCGGTCGCGGCCGGGATGGGTCAGCGGCACTTCGTAGTGGCCGATGATGCGGTTGTAGAAGTCGGCCACGTAGAGCGCGCCGTCGGGGCCGAGAAGATTGTCCACGGGCCGGAACCACGGATCGGTCGTCGTCAGGAAGTCGGGCTGCTCGGTGGCCTTGGGCGTGGAGCCGATGAAGCTGATCTTGTCCCGGTTCAACCGGCTGGTCATGACGTTCCCGATGAAGAGCGTGTCCTGGTATTCCTTCGGCCAGAGATCGTCGGTGTAGTAGAGCGCGCCATCGATGGCGGTGCTGCCGTGGGCGTGTTCCAACATGGTGGGCGCGAAGCCGAGTCCGTCGTGGGGCTTGCCGAAGCTGGGATAGTAGCCACCGGCGAGGAGCTGGTAGAGCGGCGCGCTGTGGCAATCGCTGGAGTAGAGGTTGCCGCGCGCGTCCCAGGTGAGGCCGAAGGGATTCACCTGGCCGTGGGTGTGGTGCTCCAGCTTGGAGCCGTCGAGGCGGAAGCGGTAGGTGTTGCCGGAGTTGAGGTGGACGACGGAGCCGTCGCGGTTGGTGATCCAGGAATCGTTGTTGAAGCCGTGGGTGGCGTAGATCCAGCCGTCGAAGCCCCGGCGGAACGACGCCTGGTTGCCGTGGGTGTCGCGGGTGTGGTCGAAGGGGCCGTAGAGCGGCGTGCGTTTGTCGGCCTTGCTGTCGCCGTCGGTGTCTTCCA
>CBFGQE010000421.1:0-3490 GCA_965650815.1 uncultured bacterium | reverse complement strand
GCCAAGGTCTTCGCCGGAGAGGGCATCAGCCCGCTGGGCCTGCTCAAGGGCGCGCTGATCCCGACCGCCGTGGCCATCGTGTTCTTCTGGCTGCTGCACTGAACGGGAAGGACCGGTTCCAGCACCTCCTCCGTTGGCCATCGCCGACAGCGGTATGCAGGCGGACCACACGCCGCTGTGAGCCGAGGTCTCCTCGTCGAACGGGGAAGAGCTTCAGCGGACCGGTTGAGGGGAGATTTGTTGGGCCAAGCAATCTGTTCCCGCCCTTTGGGCCGGGCAACGCTCGGGGCTTCCGGTCGAAGCCCGTTTTGGCGATCAGCCGGACAAGGATGGATGGAACTCCGCTGGCGTTTCGAAAGAAACGGGGCGGACCCGAAGGTCCGCCCCGTTTGCGTTCGCCGATGGTTGGACGGGCGACAAACCCGCCTCCGGCTCAATGATGGCCCTTGCTGGCGGCCATGTATTCGAAGAGGTCGGTCAGGTCCTTGGCGGGCAGGTTCTCGAAACCGCCGGGCATGATGGACTGCTGGGAGACGTCCAGCGACTTGATGTCCTTGCGCTGGATCACGTGCTTCTGGCCGGCGAGATCGAGGATCTCGATGGCGGTCTGGCTCTCGGATTCGAGGCGGCCGGAGACGGATTCATCGTCCTTGGTCGTCGCGGTCCAGAGGCGGAAGTTCGCCTCGACGGACCGGTTCGGGTCGATGATGTCGAGGAAGAACTCGGACTTGGGCCGGGCGCCGATGCCGGTGAGGTCGGGACCGATCGGGGAGCCCGCTCCGTCCATCACGTGGCAGACGGCGCAGTTCTTGGCGAAGACGGCCTTGCCGTTGACGACGTCGCCGGTCTGCTCGGTGAGCGGACGGACCTTGGCCAGGGTGGCTTCCATGTCGGTGCTCACGCGGGACTGGTCCAGTTCGCGGGCTAGGTCGGCGATCTGGCGGTTGCGGCCGCGGCGGAGCTGGGTCCAGACCTCGGCGGGGAGGTCGGAGCGGATCAGCTTGCCGGACTGCACGCTCTTGAGCAGCGCCATCGTCCACTCGGGACGGCGGGTCAGGGTGAGGATGACGGCGCGGCGTGAACCGGGCGTGAGACTGTCCCACGCGCCGATGAGCACGTCGGCGGCGGCGTCCTGGCGGCTGCCGCCGAAGGCGCGGATCAGGCCAGTGGCGAGTTCGGGCGAGGTCTGGAGGCTGATCTGGGCGGCGATGGTCTTGAGGGACGCTTCGGCGTCGTCGAAGGCGACGAGGCGACCGGCGGCCTTGATGCGGTCGGCATCGGCCAGGGCGGTGTTCTGCACCTTGGCGGAAAGGTCCCTGGAGAGGGCGGCGATCTGCGGGGCGAAGAGGTCGCGGCGTTTCCAGGCGTCGGCCAAGGCGAGCAGGGCTGCCTTGGTGTCGTCGGGCAACGCGTCCATGAGGGCGACGAGTTCCTGTTCCTGCGCCGGGGTCAAGGCGGGGCGCTTGTCCTCGGGCCAATTGACGGCGAGCCCTTCCAGCACGGGCACGGCGGCGGCGGGGGAGGCGGTCTTGGCGGCGTCGAGGAACGGCTTGATCGACTCGTAGGTGGCGGTCGCGCCGAAGTGGCCGGCGATGCGTTTGACGGTGGCGGAAGCTTCACCGGGCAGGGTGTCGGTGTTGAGCGAGGCGACAAGCGTGGCCTTGAGGAAGCCTCCGGCGTTGCGGGCTCCGGCGGCGGTCGCGCCATCCGTGAGCCACTTGTCGGTTGCGTTCGTCTCGGTGTTCAGCGCGGCGAAGATGGCGGTCCCGGCGGAGTCGGACGCGGGCATTTCCGCGAGGGCGAGGAGGGCGGCGAGCTTCACCTGGCCATCGGCGTCGGAGAGCGCGCCGGAGGCGAGGAGGGCGTCGCGGCCCGCTTCGTTGTGCGGGATCACGGTGGCGGCGTTGCGGCGGACACCGGCGGCGGGATGCTTCAGGGCGGTGACGGCGGCCTGAAAGGCGGCAGAACCGGCATCGTCCAGTGCACCGAGACCGGCGAGGGTCCAGAGAGCGTGGTTGGCGGCGGGGTTGAGGCCGATGGAGTCTGTGCTCTTGTCTTCGACCAGTTTCACCAGCGCGGGCACGACGTCCTTTTGGCCGCGTTCGACGAGCAGGCGCTGGGCATGGTTCCGCCAGAGCAGGTTGTCGTTCTTCAGCGCGGCGACCAGTTCGTCGGGCGATGCCTTGTCGAGCCGGGCGGGCTGGGCGGTGGGCTTCGAGTCCTGGTGGACGACGCGGTAGATGCGGCCGTGGGTCTTGTCGCGCAGCGGGGTCTCGTAGGCGTTGCCCTTGCCGTTCTTGAAGCCCTGCGGGACCGGGTTGTGCTGGATGATGTAGTTATACCAGTCGCTGACCCAGAGCGCGCCGTCGGGCCCGACCTCGGCGACGACCGGAGACGCCCATTCGTCGTCGGACGCCATGAAGGACTTCAGGTTGTGCGCGGTGAAGTCGGCGCCCTTGGCCTCCAGGCCGAACTGGCCGATGAGGTGGCCGGTGGGTTCGCAGACGAAGCCGACGCGGTTCCAATACTCCATCGGGAAGCTGCGGGCGGTGTAGATCGCGGCGCCGGCCCCGGCGGTGTATTGGCCGTGCCAATCGACCTGCCGCACCGCCTTCGTGACGGGGTAGAAGCGCTGGCTGGTGGCGATGGAATCGACGCGGCTGACCGACCAGCCGTTGACCGCCTCGTAGAAGCGGTTGGCGATCGGCATATACATGTAGGCGTTGCCGTTGGCGGTGGAACCGAAGACGATGCCGTTCTCGTCGAAGGCGAGGCCCCAGGTGTTGTTGTTGCTGGAGCGGACGAACTCCAGCGCCGAGCCGTCGGGCTTGAAGCGGAAGAAACCCTGGCCGAAGCGCACGTCCTTGCCGCCCACCTTGCCCTGGAAGCCGGAGTAGCCGACCACGCCCCACATCCAGCCATCGGGGCCCATGCGGAGATTGCTCGCGGTGGCGTGGGTGTCGCTCATGTTCCACCCGGTGAAGAGCGTCTTCCGCTCGTCGGCCTTGTCGTCGCCGTTGGTGTCCTTCAGATGCACCATCTCGCCGGAGTGCATGACGATGATGCCTTCGTTGGCGAAGGCGAAGGTGGTGGGAATGCTCAGCTTGTCGGCGAAGACGGTGAACTTGTCCGCCATGCCGTCTCCGTTGGTGTCCTCGCAGATCTTGATCTGGTCGCGGCCCTGGCCCTGGGGCTGTTCCTCGTTCGGGTAGTCGCGCGTCTCGGCGACCCAGAGGCGGCCGCGCTCGTCCCAGGCGAAGTAGATCGGCTTGAAGAGGTCGGGCTCGTGGGCGAACAGCTTGGCCTCAAAGCCCGGCGGCAGCACGTAGCGCTCCTGCGAATCTCCGGGAGAGAGGGGCTTCTGCATCGTCGTGATGGCTTCGCCCTGCACGCCCCAGCGGTCGCTCGGCACGTAGTTCGGCAGGCGGTCCGGCGCGGGCATGTGCTCCAGCGGCTTCAGTCCGGCCTTGGCCTCGGTGACGCTCGGCAG
>CBFGQE010000420.1:0-3490 GCA_965650815.1 uncultured bacterium | reverse complement strand
GCTGCTCCATCGCGGACGCCCTTTATTCCGCCGCTTCCTCCGACGGCCGTTGGTTCATCTCGTTGCGCTGGCTGGCCATGACGACGATCTGGTCGCGGATGTCGGGGTAGCGGCGGAGGATTTCCCGGAAGTCGCCCTGGCTGAGGGTGAGAAGCTTGCAGTAGTCGAGCGCCGTAACGTCGGCGGAGCGGGGCTGGCCGTTGATGAGGGCCATTTCGCCGAAGAAAGCGCCGGGGCCGAGCTTGATGCGGCGGCTGGCCACGGAGACCTCCACCTCGCCGGAGGAGATGAAGTAGGCCATGTCGGCCTTGTCGCCGGCGCGGATGATGCGCTGGCCGGGCGTGGCTTCCCGGGGCTCGAAGTGGAGGATGACGACCTCGCGCTGTTCGGGCGTGAGGTTGGAGAACATGGGGAAGCGCTCGACCAGTTCCTCCGGGGTGAAGCTCTTGTGGGCGGCGTGCTTGGCCTCGGCGGCGGCCTTGGCGGCATTGAGCTCGCTTTCGAGCCGGGCGATGCCGCCGGCGCGGGATTCTTCCAGCGATCGGAGCAGCTTGGGCCGGGCGCGGATCGCGGCGGTCAGGCGTTCGGAGATGGTGAAGGCCAGGGGGTTCAGGGTGATCGAGAGCAGCGCGGCGGCGAGGATGAGGCTGAGGCCTTCCTGGGGCATGAGCTGGTGGGCGATGCCGAGCCCGGCGAGGATGAAGGAGAATTCCCCGACCTGGGCGAGCGCGGCCGAGACCATCAGCGCGGTGCTGGCCGGGTAGCCGAGCACCAGGACGATGCCGAAGGCGATGATGGACTTGCCGATGAGGACCAGCAGCAGCACTGCCAGCACCATCAACGGCTGCCGCACGAGGATGGTCGGATCGAACATCATGCCGACGGAGATGAAGAAGAGGACGGCGAAGGCGTCCTGGAGCGGGAGGGAATTGGCGGCGGCCTTGTGGCTGAGGGAGGATTCGTTCAGCACCATGCCCGCGAAGAAGGCGCCGAGGGCGAAGGAGATCCCGAACAGCTTGGCCGAGCCAAAGGCGATGCCGATGGAGACGGCGAGCACGGACAGGGTGAACAGCTCGCGCGAGCCGGTGCGGGCGACCTGGCGGAGAATCCACGGCATGACGCGGGGGCCGGCGATCAGGGCGATGGCGGCGAAGGCGCCGACCTTGGCCAGGGTGATGACGAGGGTGAGGAAGATGTTCTGCTGTTCGTGCGAGCCGCCGTGGCCGCCGTCGGTTGTGCCGCCGAGCACTCCGGCGAGCGCGGGCAGGAGCACGAGGACGAGGACCATCGCGAGGTCCTCGACGATCAGCCAGCCGACGGCGATGCGGCCGTTGGTGGTGGCGACGCCGTTGCGTTCCTCCAGCGCCTTCAGCAGCACCACGGTGCTGGCCACGGAGAGGCTCAGGCCCAGGACCACGCCCGCGCCGAGCGACCAGCCCCAGAACTTGACCAGGGCGATGCCGATGAGCGTGGCGAGCACGATCTGGCCCACCGCGCCGGGGATGGCGATGCGGCGCACGGCCATGAGGTCGGCGAGGGAGAAGTGCAGGCCGACGCCGAACATGAGGAGGATGACGCCGAGCTCGGCCAACTGCGCGGCCATGCCGCTGTCGGCCACGAAGCCGGGCGTGTGCGGCCCGATGGCGACTCCCGCCAGCAGGTAGCCGACCAGCGGGGGCAGGCGGAGCTTGCTGGCGATGAAGCCGAAGACGAACGCGAAGGCGAAGCCTACGGCTATCGTGGAGATCAGCGTGACATCGTGGGGCATGGCGGCGGCGGTATGAATGCCGGAATGTTCAGCCGGGGGCAACCTCCGCGAGCAGCCGTTTCGCCTCGGCCAACTGTTCGGGCGTGCCGAGGAGCAGGAGCTGGTCGCCGATGGAGATCGTTTCGTCGGGACCGGGATTGATACGGGCCTCGCCGCCGCGTTCGATGCCGACGATGGTGGCGCCGGTCTTGGGGCGGAGGTCGAGGTCGCGCAGGCGGCGTCCGGAGAGGGGCGAACGTTCCGGCACGGCGACGGTTTCGAGGTCGGCGTCGCGGAGGAGCGCGGCGACCTTGGGCGCTTCCGGCGCGTGGCGCTGGACCGGCGGCTGGGACAGGGTGGTCTCCAGGGCGATCTGGGCGCGGGAATGGACGCGGATGGCCGCGCCCCAGAGCAGCCAGACGAGGAGCGCGACGACGACCAGGAGCACGATGAGGACGTTGCCGGGCGGCAGCAGCGTGGAGCTGAGGGCCAGGCCGAAGAGCACCAGGCCGATCAATCCGGCGAAGGTGATGACCTGCGAGATCACGTTGCGGATGGCGGCGGTGCGGTCCCCGGCGCGTTCCCGGGAGACCTTCAGCTCGGCCAGCAGCATGGCCAGCGCCTGGAACTTGCGGAACGCGGCGATGAACATGGGGAGCGCGACGATCACGGCGCAGAGCCAGACGCCGGTGCGGTAGATGCGGGGTTCCGACAGGCCGTCCGGCAGCCACTTGGGCACGGTGCGGCCGAAGAAGGCGGCGGCGAGGAAGACGGCGGCGATGAGCGCGAGGTTCAGGGTGATCTGGAGGGACCAGCGCTTGATCAGGCGTCCGCCCAGGCTGGCGTGGCGTTTGCCGCCGAGATTGCCGACCCACTGGGTGTAGAGATCGAGGTAGCCGAGCAGCGAACGCGGGGCCATCCGGTAGAAGCGTTCCGCCACGCCGTCGGAGCCCTGGATGAGGTAGGGCGTGGTCAGGGTGGTGATGGCGGAGACCGCGACGGCGATGGGGTAGAGGAAGTCGCTCGTGACCTTCAGCTGCAGGCCGAGCGCCGCGATGATGAAGGAGAACTCGCCGATCTGCGCCAGGCCCATGCCGACCTTGAGCGAGGTGCGGGTGTCGTTGCCCGCCACGAAGGTGCCGAGGCCGCAGGAGAGCACCTTGCCGACGACGGTGACGACGCTGATGACGGCGATGGGGAGCGCGTATTCCACCAGCAGCCTGGGATCGATCATCAGGCCGATGGCCACGAAGAAGACGGCGCTGAACATGTCGCGCACCGGCTCGACGAGGTGCTCGATCTTCACGATGTCGCGCGCCTCCGAGATGATGGCGCCGATGACGAAGGCGCCGAGCGCGACGCTGTAGCCGAGCTTGGCCGCGAGCAGGGAGAAGCCGAAGCACAGGCCCAGCACGGCCACGAGCAGCATCTCGTTGCTCTTGAAACGGCCGACGTGGTTCAGCAGCCGGGGAACGGCCAGGTAGCCGACGACCAGCGCGGTGACGAGGAAGATGGAGAGCTTGCCCACCGTCGCGCCCACTTCGCCGAGGCTGAGCGAGCCCGTCATGGCGATGCCGGAGAGCAGCACGATCATGACGATGGCGAGGATGTCCTCGATGATCAGGATGCCGAAGATCATCCCGGCGAACTTCTCCCGGGCCAGGCCGAGGTCGTTCAGCGCCTTGATGATGATGGTGGTGGAGGAGATGGCCAGCATCGCGCCGAGGAAGAGGCTGTCCATCG
>CBFGQE010000419.1:0-3495 GCA_965650815.1 uncultured bacterium | reverse complement strand
CGGCGGTGGAGACGGCGTTGGTCGCATCGTTGGACGCGCGGCGGATGGACCACCAGTTCCACTACGATTCGCCGAAACAGGCGCGCCGTTGGCTGCGCATCCACGAGGCGTTCTCTCCGGCGCGACGGGATGATTCGACGCGCGAAGCGTATCGCCAGGCGGCGGTTGCGGCCGGGGAAGCTTTGGCCGGAGCCGAGCGCGTGGATGTGCTGTCGCTGGGCTGCGGAGGCGGACAGAAGGACCGTCCCATTCTCGAAGCTTTGTTCCGGGCGAACCCTGCGCCGGAGACCGTCTATTTCCCGACGGATGTGAGCGTGGGGCTCGCGCTGGAAGCGCGCGCAGCGGCGATGCAGAGCGGGCTGGAAGCGGCGCGCTGTCGGCCGTGGACGCTGGATCTCGGTGCGGTGGAGGATTGGAACGCGGCCTTCGGCGAGATCGCGACGCCGGGCGTGCGCCGAATCGTGGCGTTCTTCGGCATGATGCCGAACTTCGCGCCGCGCCGGGTGCTGCGGCGCTTGGCCGATTTGCTCGGGCCGGAGGATCGGCTGCTGGTCAGCGCGAACCTCGCGCCGGGCGCGGACTACGCCGCCGGTGTTCGTTCGATCCTGCCGCTCTACGAGAACGCGCCGACGGCCGAGTGGCTGCAAACGGTGCTGCTGGATCTCGGAGCCGAGCGCGGCGATGGCCGGGTGCAGTTCCGCATCGCGGAGTGTCCCGAAGGCACCGGCCTTTTGCGGATCGAGGCGAACTACGTCTTCGAGCGGTCCTGCGTGCTGTCGGTGGCGGGACGCGAATGGCGCTTCGAGCCGGGCGAACGGTTCGGGCTCTTCTATTCCTACCGCCACACGCCCGAACGCGTGGCTGAGCTGTTCGGCGAGATGGGACTGAACGTGACGGAGCAGTGGCTGAACACGGCGGGGGATGAGGGGGTGTTCTTATTGAAGCGTGGTTCGGGATGGTGAAGCCGAACTCGCGGGCATGACCGTCCGCATTTTCATCGGGCTTTTCAGGAAGGAGGACGAGCGCCGGGTTGGGGAACCCGGCCTACAGCCGTCCCGTGTCCTTGGTCGCGCAACGCCTTGTAGGCCCGGTCCCCCGACCGGGCGAGGCCACAACAACAGCAGTCGGCGGGTTGTCTGGATAGTCGCATTAGGGCGCGAGCTTCACGGCGAAGTCGGTCACCGGTTTGCCGGACTTGTCGGTGAAGCGGACGCAGCCCTGCCAGTTGTTCAGTTCGTTGATGACCTTGAAGACGATCGTGTTCACGCCGGGCTGGAGCGTGAGGTTCTCGGCCTTGTGCGCGTCCTTGGACATGGGACCGGCTTCGAGGCGTTTGAGCACTTCGCGGCCGTTGAGGAAGAGCCGCCACTGGTCGTTGCCGTCGGCGAGCAGGTTCAGGCCGGAGATCTCGCGGTCGCAGACCACGTGCGTGACCATGTAGCCGATGGAGTTCTGGGTGACCTCGCCGAGGATCTGGTTGAAGTCGAAATAGAAGTCCTGCGCGCGGATGGCGCGCCACATCAGGTCCTGGCCGGCGACGACGGCGCGTTCGCCGATCTTGGGCTTCAATGCGGCCTCGTTCGGCAGGTGGGCCTTGAGGATCGGGTCGCTGGCGGTGCTGTCCGTGGGCAGGGGAATCGGTGCGAGCATGAGCCAATCGCGGACGAAGCCTTCGGCATCGGGACGCAACTGGAGCGAGCGGTTGGCGGGCTCCGCCGCGGTCAGGGCCAAGGTGCACGCGAGCAACGGGGCGAAACGGAGTCGATTCATGTCAGGCGTCGGTGGAACGGGCGCATTCAGTCCGGGATCGTGGGGTTGGGCAAGCGGGTTTCCATGGGGTGGAGAAAGCGCATGGACTTCGCGGCGCGGCCGAGGGTTTCCTTGGCGCGTGATCACCTATCGCCAGGGCAACGATCTGGACGTGGACGTGGCCATCGAACTCTACCGCGCTTCGACGCTCGGGGAACGTCGGCCGGTGGACGACCGGGCGAGGATGGAGGCGATGTTGCGACAGGCGAACCTGGTCATCACGGCTTGGGAAGGGGAGACGATGGTGGGCATCGCGCGCAGCGTGAGCGACTTCACCTACTGCACCTATTTGTCGGATCTGGCGGTGAGGGAGTCGCACCAACGGCGGGGCATTGGGCGGGAACTGATCCGTCGGACGCAAGTGGCGGGAGGCCGGGCCACGGTGATCCTGCTCTCGGCCCCGAAGGCGACGGAGTATTACCCGCGCATCGGCCTGACCGCGCATCCGTCGGCGTGGGTGTTGACGGCGGAGTCGCCGTTGCTTTGAGCTTCGGACATGGATTGTTCCTCTCCGCGCACCAAGGATCCCATCGAGTGGATCGAGACCTGTCCGGACTTTTCCTGGAAGATGGCCGAGCAGATGCGGGAATGGATTCTGGCCTGGGAGCCGGACCTCGCGGAGGCGATCAAGTGGAACATGCTCTGTTTCTCCGGCCGCAAGCTCGTGTGTGGACTGAGCGCCTGCAAAACCCATCTGGGCGTCGCGTTTTTCCGGGGCACGGAACTGCCCGATCCGGCGGGGCTGTTTTCCCCGGACGACAGCCAGAACACGAACATCCGCTCCCTGCGCCTGACGACCCTGGAGAAGTTCGACGAGCGGGCGTTTCGGCGAATGCTCCGCGCGGCGGTGGCGCTGGACGAAGATCCGACGGTGCCGCCCGTGCCGAAGGTGAAGCGGGAGCCTTGGCCGGTGCCGGACTTTTTTGCGGCCGCGTTGGCCGAGAAGAAACACGCGCAGGCGGCGGAGTTTTTCCATTCGCTCAAGCCGACCTATCAGCGCGAATACTTGGTCTGGGTTTCCACGGCGAAACAGGCCGAAACCCGCGAACGCCGGCTGCGGGAAACGCTCGCCGCGCTCAAGGCAGGGCGAAAGTGGGCGCAGCGGAAGCTGGCGTGACGAAGCGGCGGAGCGAGAGGTGCCGCCGCCGTCGGTCTGGTTGCTGCAAAGGGAGCGTCAACCGACCGATGCCGTGTCGGACACGGCATCGGCCACGGGCGCGGGCGGAGTCCGGTGCTCATCGGGAAAGTCCGGAATGCTTCCCGGATCGGGCCGATAGGCCGAACAGCCCGCGCCGAACAGCGCCAGTCCCAGCAGGGCTCCGGCGACGCAGCGGCGGAGGAGCGACGGGCGTGGGGGAGTGTTCATGGCGGACTAGGGATTGGGGTTGGGTTGGCGCTCGGCCGGGGGCAGGGCGTTGGTCGCGGTGTTCAGCGCGTTGGTCGCGTCGGTGGCAGATGGAACCGGAACGGGTGCGGGTTCTTCCTTTTCGGCGCAACCGACGACCACGGCCACGGTCCCGATGGACAGGGCGAGAGCGAGGGAGCGGCGGAGGTATTGGGAGGGAGTTTTCATTGGATTGAAGAGTTCGTGTTCTGTTCGCGGCCAAGCATGGTCGCACTTCCTTCCTTTGCTGGTGACGTGCCAGTGCCGCAGAGATGTTTTTCCGAGGGATTTCCGCACACGGA
>CBFGQE010000418.1:0-3495 GCA_965650815.1 uncultured bacterium | reverse complement strand
ATGCACCGCGTTCGTTTAGGGGAAGACGCGGGCGGGAACAACCTACAACCCGTGGAACCGGGCACCGCGCGGGCCCAACTGCCGTTTTCCGCGACGGCCAATCCGGTCACCGCCGCGCGGTCCCCAGATACTCGCCCAGCTTCGGGTTCAAACGATCCGCCCAGATCCCGTGATAGCGGGGTAGCCGCGCTTCGCGGATCGCCAGGGCCAGTGCGGCCACACGTTCAAGCAGACGAAGCTTTGGGACCGTGATCGACATGGGGCTTCCTAGCCCAGCTCGACGTTCCAATACGCGATGTCGATGAACTGCTTCCAACTGTCGTCCTTGGCCACGGACAGGTTGACCTGAACGAAGGGACGCCATTTGGGCCGCTTGGGTTTGCGGATCAGCTTCATTCCGGCCTCCTGCGGCGTGTGGTTGGCCTTGCGCGTGTTGCACGGGACGCAGGAGCAGACGATGTTTTCCCAGGTGGTCGGGCCGCCCCGGTCGCGCGGGATGATGTGGTCGAGGTTCAGGTCGCGGCGCTCGAAACGGTTCCCGCAATACTGGCAGGTGTTCTGGTCCCGCTCGAAGACGTTGTGCCGGGTGAACTTCACTTCCTTCTTCGGCAGCCGGTCGAAGACGGCGAGCAGGATCACTTTCGGCACGCGGATCTTGAAGGAGATGGTGCTGATGCTGTCGTCGTGCGGTGCCTGTTGGGAGAAGTCCTGCCACTGGCTGAAATTGAAGGTGCGGAAGTTGCCCCCGAGATCGAACACGACCTGGGCGCGGCCTTCGAACAGCAGGGTGAGCGCGCGTTTGACGGAGCAGATGTTGACCGCTTGCCAGAGGCGATTGAGGACCAAGACGTGCTGGTTTAATCGGGAAGTCATACGCAGCCGCAGCTTGGGCGCGGAACGTAGCACGCCCGTTTTTCCGGCGTCAATGACCGGGCTGTTTCGTTATCGTGACAGGTGGGATCGGGGACGGAAGGGCGTCGGCTAGATTCTCGTCTTAGTCCTCGTCTTCCTCTGTGTCCTCCTCCTCGTCGGCTTTCACCCGCTTCAAGGAGGAGGACGCAGAGGAAGACGAGGACGCAGCGGGCCCCTGACCACGCTCTGTTCACACCCACCTTGACGTGCGGGGAAAGGCACCGGGAAATCGTGCCCGATTTTTCCCGTTCGCGCGGCCCCGGCACCCGTGCCATCCTCTGCCGCGTGTTCGCCACCCTTGTGATTTCGGGAGGCGGCTCCGTGTGGATCGCCGGAGCCTTCCTGGTTGTTTCCCTGGCGGTTTTGGCGACGGGTTATCTCCGCAGTCCGGCTCCGCGCGGGGTGCGGTTGGCCGGGTTCTTCCTCAAGCTCCTCGCCGTTCTCGCGCTCGTGGCCTGCCTGTTGGAACCGGCCTGGACGGCCCAGCGCGCCAAGCCCGGGGCCAATCTCTTCGCCATCGTGGCCGACAACAGCGAGGGGCTCCAGATCCGCGATCCGGGCGCGGACCGCACGCGCGGCGAGACCGAGCGCGAGCTGGTCACGGGCAACCATTCCGCCTGGATCGGCGACCTGGAGGCGACCTTCCAGATCCGCCGCTACCAGTTCGACACCCGGCTGGAGGCCACGCGCGACTTCGCGGGATTGCGTTTCGACGGCCCCGCCACCGCGTTGGGCGGCGCGCTGCGCGCGTTGGCCGAACGCTCCAAGGGCCAGCCTCTCGCCGGAGTGATTCTCCTGACCGACGGCATCGCCACGGACATTGCCGAAGCATTGCCGGACTTGGCCGGTCTTCCGCCCGTCTATCCCGTCGTCATGGGCGCCGACACCGCGCCGCGCGATCTGGCCATCGCCAAGGCCTCGGTCAGCCAGACCGCCTTCGAGGACGCACCCGTCACCGTCCAGGCCGAGATCACGACCGATGGTTTCGCGGGCGAACGCATCGCCGCACGGCTGTTCGATCCCAACGGCCGCATGGTGAAGGAAACGATCGAGCCGGGCAAAAACGGCGAACCCTTCACCGTCCGGTTCGAGGTGAAGCCCGAGAAGCCCGGCATCTCCTTCTATGAGCTGCGCGTCGCCCCGGCCGCCGCCACGACGAACGCCGCCGCGCTGGAGGCCACGCTGGCCAACAACCGGCGCGTGGTCGTGGTGGACCGGGGGCGCGGCCCCTACCGCATCCTCTACGTCTCGGGCCGGCCGAACTGGGAGTTCAAGTTCATGAACCGCGCGCTGTCCTCCGATCCGCAGGTCCAGCTCGTCGGCCTGATCCGCATGGCCAAGAAGGCCAAGATCGGCGCGCTGGATTTCCGGGGCCGCGAGGGCGAGACCAGCAACCCGCTCTTCCGCGGCTTCGACAAGACGAACGAGGAGACCGAACGCTACGACCAGCCCGTGCTGGCCCGCTTCAACACCCGCGACGACGCCGAGCTGCGCGACGGCTTCCCCAAGTCCGCCGAGGATCTCTTCGCCTACCACGCGATCATCCTCGACGATCTGGAGGCCGAGTTCTTCACCCGCGACCAGATGGCCCTGCTCCAGCGCTTCGTTTCGGATCGCGGCGGCGGATTCATGATGCTCGGCGGCCAGGAGTCCTTTGGCGAAGGCCGCTACGACCGCACGCCCGTGGGGGAGATGCTGCCCGTCTATCTGAACCGGGGCATCGAGCCTCCGGCGGAGCTGTCCTACAGCCTCGACCTCACCCGCGAAGGCTGGCTCCAGCCCTGGGCCCGGCTCCGCTCCTCGGAGGAGGACGAACGCGCCCGCCTCGGCGACATGCCGCCGTTCCAGGTCGCCAATCTCGTCGGCGGCACCCGGCCCGGTTCCAGCGTCTTGGCCACCGTCTCCGATGCCACCGGCCGCAAGACGCCCGCGCTGGTCGCCCAGCGCTTCGGCCACGGCCGTGTCGGCGCGCTCCTCGTGGGCGATCTCTGGCGCTGGGGCCTGAAGGACGCGGAGAAGCACGCGGACATGGACAAGGCTTGGCGACAAATGATCCGTTGGCTCGTGGCCGATGTGCCCAACCCCGTGGACTTCGAGTCCCGGTCCAATCCCGAGGACGGCTCCACCCAGCTCACCATCCGCGCCCGCGACGCGCGCTTCGCCCCGCTCGACAACGCCAGCGTCGCCGTCGAAGTGAAGACCGTCGGCGAAGCCTCGACCAACGCGCTCGGGCCCGTCCGCTTCCAGGCCGAACCGGTCGCAACCGAAGCGGGTGTTTATCGGGCCAGCTTCACCGGCCGGGAAATCTCCGGCTACATCGCCGATGCCGTCGTGACCGATTCCACCGGCGCGGAGATCGGCCGGGCCCAGGCCGGCTGGACCAGCGACACCGCCGCCGAAGAATTCCGCACCCTGCGGCCCAACCGCGCGCTGCTGGAGAACATCGCCAAGCAGACCGGCGGCGAGGTCGTGCCCGCCGCGAACCTGGCCGCGTTCGTCCGCGGTTTGCCGGATCGCCGCGCGCCCGTGACCGAGCCCCACACCACGCCGCTCTGGCACACCCCGTATCTCTTCCTCTTCGCG
>CBFGQE010000417.1:0-3501 GCA_965650815.1 uncultured bacterium | reverse complement strand
GGAATGCCGTAGGCGAAGTTCACCGTGCCGTCGATGGGGTCCACCACCCAGCGCCGGGCGAGACCGGTGTCGCCGGAATCGCCTTCCTCGCCCAGCACAGCGATGTCGGGAAACGCTTTGGCCAGGGTGCGTTCGATGGTCTTCTGCGAACGAACGTCCAGCTCCAGCTTGATGTCGTGCTGGGTGGCGTCGTTGACGCGTTTGGCGGAGCTGGCGAGGGCCTTGCGGAGCGAGACGCCGACCTCGCGGGCGACGGATTCGGTGGCGGCAAGCGCGCGGCGTTTTTCGGAAAGGGTCAGCAGTTTCGACATCGCGGCGAGTCTGGACGCCGCGCGGAAACGGGCGCGAGGGGAAAGTCGGCACCGCTTCTGCGTCGGCGCCGTGAACTCAGCGTCGGTCGAAGGACCGCGTGATCAGGCTGGCCGAGGCAAGGCACTTCTTCCGGCGGGAAAACTGCCAGCCCACCAGACCAACGGCGGCGGCGAGCAACCCGGCGGCCCCCGCCAGATAGCCGGTGCGCGGCATCGCCGTCGTGGCGACGATCGGTGCCGCCGCGGGTTCAGCACTGCGGGACGGCGCGGGCTTCGTGGCCTGTGGCGGATGGGCTTCAGGCACGGGAACCGAAATCGATGGAGCCGGCACAGCCTCGACGGCGGCGCGGTTTTCCCGGATCGACGGAATGGCCACATCCGGTGCCGGTGCTTGCGGAGAGATCGGCGTGGCTGGCTGAGCGGATTGCACAGAGCCGGAGGGAGTCGGAACGGGCGCGGCTTCGACGGGCACGACGGCTACAGCAGCCGGGGCCGAAGCAGCGGGGGACGCGGGCTCGGGCGGACGCGGAGCCGGCGCTTCGGCGCGATGAGAAGCTTCCGCCACGGCGGCGAGCACCTGGGAAGCGTTCGAATGGGCGAAGGCGGGCGGCGAAGGATCGTTCTTCTCGGCCGGCTTGGCCCGGCGTTTCTCCGTTACTTCCGCTGGCTTCTGCGGCTTGGGTCGGGGCTGGACGGGCGGATCGGGAATGGTCCAGGGACCGATGCCGGAGTTCACGGCGGCGTCCACCACCTTGCCTCCACGCACGGCGAGAAAGGTCACGAAGGGCAGTCGGCTTTTGCGCAGATCCTCTTCCGCCGAAGCATAGACTTGGCCGATCCGGGCGTTCAGTTCGCCTTCCAGCGTCAACCGGCTCCCAGGGCTGCTGATGATCGCCACGGTCAGATCGTCCGAGGCGGCGACGACTTTTTGAAGAGAAGGCAGGACGTTTTCCCAGATAGGCGGCTGGTCGGACTTCAAGGTTTGCACGTGGCGCACCAGCACGTCGGTCAATGCGACCGCCGAATCCTGTTTCCAGATCTGCATGGGGAACCGCAGGTCGAGCCCGACCGCGTAGGCCCAGAAGCCCAGCGTGTCACCGGGACCGATCTTCCCGGCGAATCCACCGGTGACGAGCCCGCGAACGGCGTCTTCCACGCCCGTGCCCAGCTTGGCGGTGTTGGCCGACGCCTCTACGATCAGCAAGAAGCGTCGCCCCGCCGGACGGGGTTCGTCGGCGGCGTGCACACCCGCCGAGAGCCATCCCAGCAGGCAGAAGATGCGTATCCACTTCATCTTGGTCGGTTAAACCGACCTCGCTCCCGGCGGCTGATGCGTTCGACTTCCGTCCGGAGCTCATCGAGCACGTTGCCGATGTCCCGGATGAAGTTCTCGCAACTCGCCGCGTGGTGGCCCATGCCGAGGATCATGTCGCGTTCGACGAAGTCGTTGGTCACGACCAAGGCCTCGCCATAGGGCTTCAACCGGTGCGCGGTCCGTTCGATCATGTCATCGGCCGTTCGGCCCGCTTTTGAATAGAGAATCTCCAGTTTCGGCGTGGAGTGGACTTTGGGCGTGCCAGCGGGAGCACCCGCGCCGTCGAAGAACACCGTCATCGGCGTGCCGTTGAAGTCCTGATACTGGGCCAGGATCGACAGCAGTTCCTCCCGCGCCGCCGCCGAATGCCGGGGCTGGCCGGGCGCGATCTCCGGCCATGCGTGCAACAGGCTGTAGCCATCGATCAGGATTCGGACGAGCGCCATGCGCCGACGCTAGGCGGCTGCGCGTGGAATTGGAAATCACCATCCAGCCAGCGCTGTCCACACCAGCCGGCGACGGCCTGCTCCCCATTGACCCGTCAAGATTTCCCCATCCAAGATGCCCTCATGGCAATGCATTGGCGGCAATGGCTACGGGGCCGGGCCAACGAATCTTTCCTTCTGATCCTGGCGGGATTGATGGTCGTTCTATTGGGCAATAGTCGGGCTTGGGCGGCGGAACCAACGCCTTCCCCGATCGGGACCAAGCCGGGAAAGGAAATCACCACCGAGCACTACTCCCTCTATGTGGAGAAGCTGTCGCCGGAAGAGATCGGCCTGATCGCCGAAAGCTGCCACGCGCGCCTGGCGTCGTTCTTCGGCCGCAGTTCCCGCGAACGCATGAGAGTGGAGATCTACGAGACCCGCGCGGATTTCCTCCGCACCCTCCAGGCCGAACGGACCAAGAACGACGAAAACCACGACGAAACCGCCGGCTGCTACGTGCCGGAGACGCGGAAATGCTACCTCTGGGTCCAGCCCTCGGCCTATGAGACGCGCCGGACGCTGCTGCATGAACTGACCCACCAGTTCCATTTCCTGGTCGCCGCGACCAACGCCTGGCCCCGGCTCTGGCTCTACCCGGAAGGATTGGCCGACTACTTCTCCTTTCATACCTGGGACGGAAGCCGTCTCCGCCAAGCCGTCATCCCGCGTATCCATTCCGGCGAATTCCCGGCCGAAGCGCTGGCAGCGTTTCGTGGCAAACACGCCCGCGATCTCAAGGGCTTGGTCTCGGGCCGACGCAAGCCGGGCTATCCCGAGTCCTGGGCGGTGATGCATTTCCTGATCGAGCACCGCTCAAACCCCTTCCGCGCCTGGATGGAGAAGCTCGACGAGATGACGGCCTCGCAAGCACAGACCCATCCGCTCATCGCGTGGAACGCCACCTACGGCACGATGCCGCCGGAGTTCTCGGAAGAGTTCGAGACTTGGCTGGAATCGATCCAGGCGCCGTGGCGCGTCCTGTCGGGGGAATGGGAAGACACGGGAGCCGAACTCATTACGGAAACAACCCATCCCCAGTTGGCCATCGCCGTTCTGCGGCAGCCGCCAGCGCGACTGTCGGTGCGCATCCGCCCGGAATCGCCCGAGACCATCGCGGGCGTCGTGTTCGGGCACAGCCGCTCCAACGAGTGGCATTCGCTGACAGTCAAAGGTTCGCTGCTCAGTTGGTCCAAAAGATCCGGCGACGACTATCGGGAGCAAAACCGCTGGATCTTGTCGTCCATCGAGAAGGGCGTGGGCCTTTCGCTCAAGGTGTCCACCAATCGGGTCCGCATCCACGTCGAAGACGAGATGCTCGGGGATGTGGAGACTACCGGCGACGTCGGGATTCTGGTGCATGGAGGCAAAGCCCGCTTCCTTCCCGAAT
>CBFGQE010000416.1:0-3506 GCA_965650815.1 uncultured bacterium | reverse complement strand
AAGGCGTCGCCGGTGGCGGTCCAATCGCCGTAGGAACCGCCTTCGAAATCGGCGAGTGTGACGCCGTTCGGCACGAATTCGGGCTGCGCTTGGGGATAGGTCGGATCGAGCGTGAAGGTCGTGCCGTCGAAGTCGCCGATGAAGTATTGGCAGCCGGGACCGCCGTTCGGCGCGTCGCCGCCGTTGACGATCAGCACCCATTTCTCTTTCCGCGACTTGCCGTCCACCGGGAGCGGGAAGAAGTCGGGGCATTCCCACCAACTGTTTGTCGCGCCGGCGGGGCCGAAGTCGCTGAGATGCGTCCACTGCTTGAGGTCGGGCGAGGCGTAGAAGCGGACCTGGCGCGGCGTGCAGAGGGTGATGACCATGACCCAACGTTTCGTCGGCTCGTGCCAGAAGACCTTCGGGTCGCGGAAGTCGCGTTCGCCGATGTCGAGGACCGGGTTGCCGGAATAGTTTGTCCAAGTGCGGCCGCGGTCGTTGCTGTAGGCGATGCGCTGGTCCTGGTGGGGCCGGTCGGTGTGGTTGCCGGTGTAGATGGCGACGAGCGGCGGTTTGCCATCGATGCCGAAGCCGCTGGTGTTCTTCCAGTCCACCACGGCGCTGCCGGAGAAGATCATCACGTTGTTCTCCTCGCGCAGGGCGATGGGCAGGTGTTCCCAGTGGACGAGGTCGCGGCTGACGGCGTGGCCCCAGCTCATGTGGCCCCAGGTCTTCCCGAACGGGTTGAACTGGTAGAAGAGGTGGTATTCACCCTCGTAGAAGACGAGGCCGTTGGGGTCGTTCATCCAGTTCGTCTCCGGGGTGAAGTGAAACTGCGGCCGCCACGGCTCCTGGTAGAGCGGTGCAGCGGAGGCCCGGACGGAGAGGAAGACGAGGACGAAGAGGAGGAATCTCATGGGGAAAACGGGAGGAGGTTTAACCACAGATGAACACGGATGAACACAGATGCGGAGAGCATGCATCGTGCAGAAACATCCAACCCGAAGGGTTGGCATCCATTAGCCGGGGGTTGAGCGAAGCGACACCCCCCGGAAAAACGCCCCCTCCTCAGGCCGCACCCTGAAAGGGTGCCATCGTCGTTCTCGCCGGTGCTGCATTGATGGCATCGCTGCGCGATGCGGCAGCCTTGGCGAGACGCACCGGGGGTGTCGTCACGCTCCGCGCTCCTCAACCCCCGGCTAATGGATGGCAACCTTTCAGGTTGCGGGGGGCGGCCATGTTCAAGGACCAGGAGGCCGACAAGAAGTCCATGCCTACTAAGTAAACAGATGGGTTGAACAGCCGAAGTCGCTTTGGCTGCGGCCTTCAAGCATCTGTGTCCATCCGTGTCCATCTTTGGTCGTTCCCGGGGGTTCAGCTCTTGGCAAAGAGAGCCCTCAGACGGTCGGGCAGCGGCGGGGTGGCACCGTCGCTGGCGGCGACGTAGGCGGCGACCTGATTGGCAACGTCGTTCACGCGGTCGAGATTCCAGCCGGCCAGGTGCCCGAGCGTCATGGCGGCGGTGAAGGAGTCGCCGGCACCGACGGTGTCCTTCACTTCGGTGGGGATGCCCGGATGGTCGGACCACTCGCCGTCCCGCCAGAGCAGGCTGCCGTGGCTCCCGCGCGTGCAGGCCACGAGGCGCAGGTTGTGGTCGGCAGCGAGGCGGGCGATGAGGTCGCGGGCATTGCCGGTGAGGCCGAGCATCGACGCGATCCTGGGCAGCTCGGCGTCGCTCAGCTTGAGCCCGTTGGCCAACGCCAACGATTCCCGGATCAGGGCGGCGGAGTAGTAGTCGCCGCGCAGGTTCACATCCAGCAGCCGCAGCGACTCCGGCCGGGCGATGGCGACGAAGCTGCGGAGGGTGTTCCGCGTGGTCCGGTTGCGCTGGGCCAAGGTGCCGAAACACACGGCGTCGGCCCGGGCGACGATCGCGCGCGCCTCGGCGGAATCCTCCAGCCAGTCCCAGGCGACGTTCTCGCGGATGACGAACTGCGGCTGGCCGCCGGCGTCCACTTCTACGGACGCGGTGCCGGTGGGATGGGTCGCGTCGAGCTGCACCAGATCGGTCGGCAGGCCGAGCTGGCGGAGACGGCGCAATGCTTCTTCGCCGAGATCGTCGCGGCCGACGCGGGAAACGATCGTGGCCTCGGCGCCCAGCGCGCGGGCGTGATAGGCGAAGTTCGACGGAGCGCCGCCGAGCTGGCGGCCCTTGGGCAGCAGGTCCCAGAGGATTTCGCCGAGGCCGACGATGACAGGGGGTTGGTTCATACGAGCCCGAGCTTCTTCTCCATTTGCTCCAACGGCACGCCTTTCGTTTCCGGCAACATCACGCGGGCCCAGACGAGGTGCAGGACCATCATCATGCAAAAGAAGAGGAAGATCGTGCCCGGCGACAAAGCGGCGATCATCAGCGGGAAGAACTGGGTGAGCAGCGCGGCGAAGATCCAGTGGGTGAAGCTGCCCAACGCCTGGCCAGCGGCGCGGTGGCGGTTCGGGAAGACCTCGGAGATCAGCACCCAGATGACCGCGCCTTGGCCGACGGCGTGCGAAGCGATGAAGGCGAAGATGCAGACCAGCACCAAGGTTCCGCCGATGCCCGAAGCGGCCGAAGCCTGCTGCAAGGCCGCAGCGGCGATGTCCTTCACCTGAGTGAGTGTGGCGTCGGCCGGGAACTGCACGGAAGCCGCTCCAGACTTCGGATTGGCGGCGGCTTCGACCAAGGCGCGTTGGGCGGCGGCCAGTTCGTTGGACAACGCTTCTTTCCGCGCCGGGTTGGCGGTCTCCAGTTGGCTGGCGACCGAACGGACATCCACCGCCTTGGCCGCGGCCTTGAACTGCGGAGCCCAGGTGAAGAACGCCGCCGCGCAGAGGCCGAGCGAGGCGATATAGCCGAACGAGCCGAGCGTCAGCAGCGTGCGGCGGCCCAAGCGGTCGATCAACCAGAGGCCGACATAGGTGAAGACCAGATTGGTGACACCGATGCCGATGGACTGGGCGAGGGCGTTTTCGCTGCCGGTCAGGCCGAAGATGCGCGGGGCGAAGTAGAGGATGGCGTTGATGCCGGAGAGCTGGTTGAAGAACGCCACGAGGAAGGCCAGCAGGATGGGCACCTTGAGGCGGCGACTCCAGAAGCGCTCCTGCCGCTGGGCGTGGGTCGGGGCGGCCGCCATCTCGTCGGCCGAGCGCAGGAGTTCGGCTTCGGACGCTTCCGGGCGGACGAGCCTCAGCACGGCGAGCCCGGCAGCTCGGTCGCCTTTCCGCGCGATGAGCCAGCGGGGGCTTTCCGGCAGGGTGAAGCAGAGCAGCGAGAAGATCGCGGCGGGAACGGCCTCGATGCCGAGCATCCAGCGCCACGCGTTTTCACCGACGCCCTCCAGCAGCCAGTTCGAGAGGAAGGCGACGAGGATGCCGAAGACAATGTTGAACTGGAACAGGCCCGTCAGCCGGCCGCGGCGTTCCGGCGGCGCGATCTCGGAGATGTAGAGCGGCGCGGCCACGGTGCTGATGCCGACGCCCAGTCC
>CBFGQE010000415.1:0-3510 GCA_965650815.1 uncultured bacterium | reverse complement strand
AGGACGTTCGACCAAAGAGACCGCAACACTGGCGACTCCGGAGCGTCCCGGAGTCGCCAGTGCTGCATTGATGGCAACGAAGCTCGCACCCAGGCGGCTCGGCGGGAGCCTTCGCCCTACCCCACTTTCCGGTCGTTCACTCCTTCGTGATGGTCTCGTCGAGGTTCAGCAGCGTGCGGGAGAGCGCGGACCACGCGGCCAGCTCGGTCGTGCTGGCACCGGCGGGAAGCGGCGGCGGGTTCTTCGGATCGCTGAAGGCGACGGCGGCCGCGTTCTTCGCGTCGGCGCCGAACTCCTGGCGGAAATCGGCCAAGGCGCGCTTCAACGCCGCCAGCTCCGTCCGGTCCGGCACGCGGGCCGTGCAAAGGCGGAAGGCGTGGACCAAGCGGGCTTCATCCGCCGGTCCCGCTTCCTGCAGCACGCGGTAGCCGAGCCAGCGGGCGGCCTGGTTGAAGGTCGGTTCGTTCAACGTCACCAGCGCCTGGAGCGGGGTGTTGGACCGCACGCGGCGGACGCAGCTCTGTTCCGCCGTCGGCGCGTCGAAGGTCACGAGCGCGGGATACGGCACGGAGCGTTTCCAGAAGGTGTAGAGCCCGCGCCGATAGCGGTCCTCGCCCTCGCTCACGTTCCACGGGATGGGGCCGTAGCTGAGGGACATGACGCCCTCGGGCAACGCGGGGAAGACGCTCGGCCCGCCGATCTTCGGGCTCAACAGGCCGCTCGCCCGCAGCGCGATGTCCTGCACCGTCTCGGCCTCCACCCGCAGACGCGGCGCGCGGCCGAGCAGGCGGTTGTAGGCGTCCTTCTCCAGTTGCTCCGCCGTCACACGCGACGATTGCCGATAGGTGGCCGAACCCACGATCAACCGATGGAGCGACTTCAGGCTCCAGTCCTGGCGGATGAACTCCAGCGCCAGCCAGTCGAGCAATTCGGGATGCGAGGGCCGTTCGCTGCGCACGCCGAAATCCTCGGGCGTCGTGACCAGGCCCTCGCCGAAGTATTGCTGCCAGACGCGGTTCACGATGACGCGCGCGGTCAGCGGATTGGCGGGATCGACGATCCATCGGGCCAGGCCGAGGCGGTTGCGCGGCGCGGATTCCGGGAAGGCGGGCAGCACCTTGGGCGTGTTGGCCGTGACCTCGTCGCCCGGGCGTTTCCAGTCGCCGCGCCGGAACGTGCGGGTCACGCGCGGCGTGGGCCGGGCGGACAACGCGAGCGTGGTGGTCCCGGCTTTCGGCCAATCGGCCCAGAGCGCGTCCCAGCGCTGCGCGGCTTCGGCCAATGACGGCTCGGAGAAGAGGAAGGCGCGGAAGAGGGAGCGGTCCGACTTGAGGCCATTCGCTGACGACAGGCCCCTCACCCCGGCCCTCTCCCCATCGGACGGAGATGTGATGTCCGCAGGCCGGGTGAAGGGTTGGCCATCGCTCAACCATTTCCGCTGCCCTTCGCTCAACGGATCGACCGCCAGCGGCCCGTCTTGTGTCGTCAGGCTGAAACGCACACGGCCGATGAGGTAGTTCGACACCGGGCCGTCCTCGACCGTCAGCCCACCAGGCGGTTTGCAGTTCAGCGTGAGCTGGAGCCGCGTGCCGCCGGGGAAGCCAAACGGCTTCTCCGTCTCGAAGACCGCGCGCCGTTCCTCGTTGCGCCGCCCCTGCGTCCGGGCCGAAGCCCAGCCGCCGTTGGTCGTCAGTCCGTCGATCATCTTGGCGGCGGGAAACTCCGGCGCATCCCAGTCGGCCATCACGCGACGGAAGACGATCTGGTTGGTGGTCGCCGGTGCATTCGTCGCGCCCGGCACGTTGGCGTGCAGCTCGGCCAGGGGCGTGGCCTCGACCGTGAACTCGGTCACGAGAAAGTCGCCCGAACCGTCGATGCCCGGGCCGTTGAACGGCAGGTTCGCGTTGTTCAACGCTTCCAGACGGAAGCCGGTGATGTTCGTCTCCGCCACATCGACCCACACGCGCAGCACGCCGGTGTTGTAAACGTCGCCGCCGCCGAGCAACGACAGGTCCTCCTGCTTCTCGAACTTCATCGGCGTGGAATGCCATTCCTTCGCGTCCAGCGGCCGCCAGGCGACGGCGTCTTTGGCTTCCCCGAGGTTCTTCCGCCACTGCTCGAACTTCGTCGCCGTCGCCGGCTCGGCCATCAGCTCGTCCTCCAGTTGCGCCACGCGGGCGAGGAGGGCGCGGCGCTGCTCCGCCTGTGCCGGCGTGGGAACTTCGAGGCGCGGTTCGTCGTCCTGGTTCAGGAAGGCGTAGAACTGGTAATACTCGCGGATGGAGATGGGGTCGTATTTGTGGTTGTGGCACTGGGCGCAGGCCACGGTCAGGCCCAGCCAGGTTCGGCCCACGGCGTCCACCCGGTCGATGAGCGACTCCACGCGGAACTGCTCGGGATCGATGCCGCCCTCCATGTTCACCATCGAGTTGCGCAGGTAGCCGGTGGCGATCCGGAGATCCAACGCCTCGCGGTCCGACGAAGCCGGGCTCACCAGCAGATCGCCCGCGAGCTGCTCGACGGTGAAGTCGTCGAACGGTTTGTCGGCGTTGAGCGCGTGGATCACCCAGTCGCGATACGGCCAGATGCTGCGGGTGCGGTCCTTCTCGAAGCCGTTGGAATCCGCGTAGCGCGCGGCGTCGAGCCACCAGCGGCCCCACTTCTCGCCGTAGTGCGGCGAGGCCAAAAGACGCTCCACGAGCTTCGGGTAGGCGTCGCGGGAACGGTCCGCGAGGTAGGCATCCACTTCCGCCGGGGTGGGCGGAAGCCCGATCAGATCCAGCGAGAGTCGGCGAATGAGCGTGGTCTTCTCCGCCTCGTCGGACAGCGCCCAGCCTTCCCGCTCCAGCCGCTGGAGGACGAAGGCATCGATCGGGTTCCGCACCTGGCGGCGTTGTTTCACCTTGGGCGCAGGTATGGCTTGGGGAGGGAGGAAGGCCCAGTGCGGTGCTTCCTTCGTCTTGGTCGCCGTTGCGGCGGCGGGCATCTCCGCGCCCTGGTCGATCCACCCGCGCAACAGGCCGATCTGCGCGGCGGTGAGCTTGTCCCCGCGCTGCGGCATCGTCGAAATCTCGGGATGCGCCCCGGCCACGACCTGCACGAGCAGGCTGTCCGCGCTGCGGCCGGGAACGAGGGCCGGACCATGTTCTCCGCCCTTGAGCAAGGCTTCGCGGGAATCCAGCCGCAGCCCCGACTCCTGCTTCTTGTCGCCGTGGCAGGAGTGGCAACTGGCCGAAAGGATCGGCGCGATGTCGCGGCCAAACTCGACCCGTCGGGTGGCGGCGGGCGGGATCTGCGCGGCTTCGGCACCGCCGCTTGGTCCGACCCAAGCTACGCACGCCAGGATCAGCCATCGAGGAAGCGTTCGGGGAAACACGGGCGGCAGAGTCCCATCCGCGCGCATGGCGGTCCATACCCCCGATGTGGGGCGGCGGGGGGCGCGGACGGTCACGTCCGGGAGGCGGTGTCCTTTGTTGCGATGCCGGGGATTCCGAATCCCGGATGCCGGAG
>CBFGQE010000414.1:0-3523 GCA_965650815.1 uncultured bacterium | reverse complement strand
CAGGGACTGATCGACGATTCGGTCTCGGCCATTCTCCAGGCGCGCGACGGGTTCCTGTGGATCGGCACGGCCTCGGGGCTGGTGCGGTTCGACGGCGTCCGCTTCACCGAGGTGCCGCTCGTCTCGCCCGCGCGTCCCGTCCGCGTGACCGCCCTGTGCGAAAGCGGCGGCGGCCTCTGGATCGGCACCCAGCAGGACGGGCTCTTCTGCCTGACGAACGGCGTCACGCTCCGCTACGGCACGTCCGACGGCCTGGCCGACGAGGGCATCACGAGCCTCGCGGCGGATGTCGCGCAGTCGCTCTGGATCGGCACGCGAGCGGGCCTGAACCGCCGGACAGACGGGCGCTTTTCCTTCTACGCGACGGGCACGGGGCCGCAGGACGGCTTCGTCTCCGGCATCCACATCGCGCGCTCGGGCACGGTCTGGATCACGACCCGCAGCGGTTTGAGCCGCCTGCGCGACGGCCGGATCGAGCCCTACGAGTTCATGACCGACAGCCAGGGGCGCAGCCCGGAGTTCCTCGGTGCCTATGAAGATCGGCGCGGGAATCTCTGGGGCTTCGGCGACACCTATCTGATCAACCTGACGGAGGAAAAGCGCTTCAACTACTTCCGCGGCGCGGAGGCCCCGTCGGTCCGCATCTGGAGCCTGTGCGAAGGGCGCGACGGACGGCTTTGGATCGGCACGAGCGGCCGGGGGCTGTTCTGCTTCGATGGCAGCCGCTTCCTGCCCGTCTCGATGAACGAGCTGAACCCGCCGACCGATGTCCGCGCCATCGCCGAGGATCGCGAGGGGAATCTCTGGCTGGGCACGGCCGGAGGAGGCTTGACCCAGCTCACGCGCCGGTCCGTCACCGCGCTGAGGCTGCCGTCGGACGCGGTGCCCACGAGCGTCGCGGCCGGTTCCGGCGGGCGCGTGTATGTGGCGCTGGATTCGGGCGGCGTGCTGGTGCGGGAAGGCGGGAGGTTCGAGGAGTTTTCCGACCTGGACGGCCGGCTGGACCGCGAGCGCGTCGTCACCCTCGGCGTGGGCTTCGACGGCACGGTCTGGGCGGGGACGTCGGGCAGCGGCCTTTTCGGCGTGCGCGAGGGACGCGCCGTGCAGTTCACCACGGCCAACGGGCTGTCGGACGATTCCGTGACGGCGATCTGCACCGACACCGCCGGCACCGTCTGGGTCGGCACCCGTGCGGGCGCGCTGCACCGGGTGGACCGCGGCGTCCTGCGTTCGCTGCCCGGGACGAACGCCCTCCCGGGCCCGGCGATCTCGGCGCTCGCCCCTTCCCGCGAGGGCGGGCTCTGGGCCGCGCTCGAAGGCGGGCAGCTCTTCCGCATCCGCGAGAACCAAGCGCCCGTTTCCCCGGAGCGTCGCCGCAGTCCGGGACGTCGCTTCACCTCCCTCCACGAAGGCCGCTCCGGCAGGCTCTGGGCGGGCACGGACGGCGACGGCTTGCTCTGCTTCCAAGGCGGCAACCTGCGGAGCTGGACCACGCGGGACGGATTGCCGGACGACCGCGTGCTCGGCGCGGTCGAGGACGCCAACGGCAACCTGTGGCTCCTCGTGCGGCGAGGCCTGCTCCGCATCGGCCGCGAATCGGTGGACGCCGCTCTGGAGTCCACCGAACGCTTCACGCTCAAGCCGGTGTTCGACGCCGACGCGCCCGGCCTCGGCCCGGTGCCGGAAGGCTGGCCGGGAATCGCCACTCCGGCGGACGGCTCCCTGTGGTTCGCCACCGCGCAGGGGCTCATGGTCGCGAATACCGCCGACTGGGCGGACGAGCGCCAGCGCGTGCCGGTCTATATCGAACAGATCCTCGTCAACGGCCGCGAACTTTCCCGGCCCGGCCCGGGCTACTCCGAGCGCGTGGCCGCATCCGACGGCCAGCCGATGCGGCTGAGCGCGGATCTGGGCTCGCTCGACGTCCACTTCACCGCGCTCGGGTTCAACGCGCCGGAGAAGCTGCGCTTCCGCCACAAGCTCGAAGGCTTCGACCCCGACTGGGTCCACGTGGGCACCGAACGCAAGGTCCACTACGCGCGCCTGCCCTACGGCGAATACCGGCTGCGCATCGCCACCAGCGCCGGCGGCGACGTGTGGGACGACACGGAGGCGAGCTTCGCCTTCGTCGTGCCCGTGCCCATGTGGCGTTCCAGCTGGGCCATCTCGCTCTACGTCTTCTTCGCGGCGGGCAGCGTGGCCGGCGTGGCGCGCATCGTCTCCCATCGCCGATTGCGGCATCGCCTCGCCCTGTTGGAGCAGCAGCAGGCGATGGAACGCGAGCGGATGCGCATCGCGCAGGACATGCACGACGAGATCGGCTCGAAGCTGACGAAGCTCTCCTTCCTCAGCGAACGGGCCCGCGCCGAAGTGCCGGACACCAACCCGCTCGCGGGCAAGATCGGCTCCATCGCCGTCACCTCGCGCGAGCTGCTCCAGACGCTCGACGAGATCGTCTGGGCGGTGAACCCGCGCAACGATTCGCTGGAGCACCTCGCCGTCTATCTCGGCCAATACGCCACCGAGTATTTCACCAACACCGCCGTCGAGTGCGAGCTGCGCCTGCCCCGCCAGATCCCGCACCACCCGCTCTCGGCCGAGACGCGCCACAACCTCTTCCTCGCCTTCGAGGAGGCGCTGAACAACGTCCTCAAGCACTCGGGCGCGACCCGGGTGAAGGTGGACATGAGCATCAGCAACATCCGCTTCGAGATCGTCGTGGCGGACAACGGCACGGGCTTCGACGTCGAGGCCGTGCGCAACGATCCCGCCCCCCGGCGCGGCGGCAACGGCCTCGGCAACATGCAGGACCGCCTCGCCAAGACCGGCGGCCGTTGCCTGCTGCGCAGCCGCCCCGGCGAAGGCGCCACCGTCATCCTTTCCATCCCGCTGGACCCTCCGGCGGATTCCAAAAAATGAGCAAGACCATCACCGTGTCCATCGTGGACGACCAGGCCGACCTCCGCGAAAGCATCTCCGGCTACCTCGACGAGGCGGGCGGCTTCCGCTGCATCAGCGCGTATCCGAACGCGCGGGAAGCCCTCGCCGGACTGGCCAAGGACGCGCCGGACGTCGTCCTCATGGACATCAACCTCGGCGGCATGGACGGCATCGAGTGCGTGCGCCGCCTCAAGAACGCCAACCCCGCGATGCTCGTCGTCATGCTCACGGTCTTCGAGGACACGGAGAAGATCTTCCGCGCCCTCGCCGCCGGCGCCAGCGGCTACCTGCTCAAACGGATGCCGCCCGCCAAGCTCGCCGAGGCCATCCGCGAAGCGATGGACGGAGGCTCGCCCATGTCCGCGCCCATCGCCCGCAAGGTCGTGCAGTCCTTCCACGCGCCGGCCGCGCGGGGCGAGGATTTCCCCGAGCTGTCCCAACGCGAACACGAGGTCCTCAACGGCCTGGCCGAAGGTCTCGGCTACAAGCAGATCGCCGACCAGCTCGACGTCAGCATCCACACGGTGCGGAACTACATCCGCCGCATCTACGAGAAGCTCCACGTCCGCTCCCGCACCGAAGC
>CBFGQE010000413.1:0-3530 GCA_965650815.1 uncultured bacterium | reverse complement strand
TACCAGCAGCAGGGCAACCACACGGCGGCGAACTACTGCCGGGGTCGCCTGGGCGTGGACGGATCGGCGGTCTTTGTCGTGAACGGGCTTCTTGAGCTCGGCCACACGACGGCGGCCGTGGGCGATCCGACGCAGCCGGAACTGGGCTTCGGCCAGTTGAACATCGGCGGCGGCACCGTCCGGGCCAACGCGATCTCCGTGGGCGGCGTGACCAAGGCGTCGGCCGACAACCGGATCGCGCTCACCGCCGGAGGCACGCTGGTCGTGTCCAACCGCGTCGGAGCGGCCGACGCCAAGTTGACCGCGCTGAGCATGAGCGATTCGACCCTGGTCCTGCATGTAAACGGCGCGCAGACCGATCCGTATGTCTTCACCACCACGCTCACCACCGGCGGCAACAGCAATCGCGTCGTTCTCTCGAGCGTCACCGGCGTCACGGAATATCCCGCCGCTCTCGCGCTGATCTCCTACCAGGGCGCCGCCGCGCCGAACTTCAGCCTGGGCCTGCCCGCCGGACTCTACGGCTACATCGTCAACAATACCGCTGCGGGCACGGTGGACGCGATCATCACCACGAATCCCCCGGCCGCGCTCATCTGGAACGGCAACCTGAGCGCCATCTGGGACAAGGCGACGGCCAACTGGAAGGACGGGAAAATCTTCGGCGACGGCGACGCCGTGGTGTTCGACGACTCGGCCTCCGGCGGCACCACGGTGAACGTCTCCGGCACGGTGACTCCCGGCGGCAACGGCGTGCTCGTGACCAACGCCACCAAGGCCTACACGCTCGCGGGCGGAACCATCGCGGGCACCGGCGTGATGACGAAACAGGGCGCGGCTTCGCTGACGATCAACGCCACCAGCGAGGTGCCTTTGACCATCGAGGAAGGATGGGTGGACGGCAGCGGCTCGATCGGATTCACCACGGTCGGAGCCGGAACATCGCTTTCCTACGCGGGCTCGATCAACGGCCTGTCCTCGTCCGGTTCGGCCTCCAGCTCCGGCACCGTGAACATCGGCACCGCGATCACCGGTGGAAGCTTCCACAACTCCGGCACGCTCAACGGCACGCTCTCCACCGCCGCTGCGGCCGTGACCAACGCCGCCGCCGGCATCATCAACGCGCAGGGCGTTTCGTCGGTCGGCGGTCTCTTCGCCCACTTCGGCCAGATCAACAACCTGACCGCGCGGCTGGATCTCGGCGGCTTCTTCTTCGGCACCGGCAAGGTGTCCGACCTGACCGGCGACTTCGCGGGCAACAACGGCCGGTTCGCCATCAACAACGGCGCGACCCTCTCGCCCGGGGCGGCCCCGTCGAACTCCATCGGGTCCCTCGCCATCGAAGCCCGGCTGGACCTCAATCCGGGCGGCAACCTGCTCATCGAGATCGATCTCGACCATCCCGCGACGAACGACTTCGTGCTGGTGGACAAGCTTTCCAACTATCGCGGAAACCTCCTGATCCAGAACATCGGCGCCAAGCCCTTTGCCGTCGGCCAGAGCTTCCACATCGTCCGCCAGAGCTTTGGCCTGCCAAACACGCCGGAAGCCACGCAGGACTTCAGCGTCCTGCCCGCCAAGCCCGGCGTCGGTCTCGCCTGGGACACGTCCCAGCTCACGACCAACGGCATTCTCTCCATCGTGCAGGGCGTGCTCGAATCGCCGACGATCACGAACTCCGTGTCTGGCGGAAACCTCACGATCACCTGGCCGCAAGCCTACCTTGGTTGGAAGCTGCTGACCCAGACCAACGCGGTCGAATCCGGCGTCAGCACCAATGCCGGCGACTGGGACTTCGTTCCGGGAAGCGAAAACGCGAGCCAAGCGGTCTTGCCCATCCCGGCGAACCAACCCGGCGGCTACTTCCGCCTCGTCTCGCCGTGATGGTTTCCCGGCCATTCACCGCCGCGTGGATCGCAGGCGTGGCTCTGCTGGGTGCGATGGCCTTGCCCAGGATTGCCAAAGCCGCCGAAGCACCGGGCGGTCGTCCGTTGGCCTTTCCTTCGGCCGAAGGCTACGGCCGTTTCGCCGCCGGCGGACGCGGCGGAAGGGTCATCAAGGTCACGAACCTGAACGATTCCGGTCCCGGCAGCCTTCGCGCCGCCGTGGAAGCCGAAGGACCGCGCACCGTCGTCTTCGAGGTGTCGGGCCTGATCACGCTCGAGTCCAAGCTCGTTGTGCGGAAGACCAATTCGTGGCTCACGGTCGCCGGGCAAACCGCGCCGGGGAAGGGGATCTGTCTCCGCAAATACAACTTTGGCTTGATGGGCGCTTCCAATGTGGTGCTGCGCTATCTCCGCGTGCGTCCGGGCAACCTCTCCGGCAGCACCCTCGACGGCATGGGCCTGGCGTCGAGCGACGACTGCATCATCGACCACTGCTCGATCAGTTGGACGCAGGACGAGGCCTTCAGCTCGCGCGGCGCCAGGAACATCACGCTCCAACGCACCTTGATCTCCGAGGCGTTGAACGCCGCCGGCCACAAGACGTATCCGCCCGGCACCCAGCACGGCTACGCGGCCAGCATTGGCGGCGAAATCGGAAGCTTCCACCACAACCTCTGGGCCCCTTGCGCGGGCCGGAACTGGAGCCTCGCCGGAGGCTTGAGCCGACCGAAGCACGAGTATGCCGGCCGGCTCGATCTGCGGAACAACGTCGTCTATAACTGGAAGAGCCGGACCACCGATGGCGGCGCGCACGAGGTCAACTTCGTGAACAACTTCTATAAGCCCGGCCCGGCCACGACGTTCTTCCACGCGCTCAACGCCCAATACGGCGGCTTCCCGGGAAGCCAGCGCTATCACTTCGCCGGCAACGTCATGGAGGGCCGCTTCGGCGTGGAGGATCAGGAGAACGGAAAGAAGGTCTCCACGGAACGCGGCGGTCGGTTGCCGACGGAATACTCGCCCTGGTCCGAGACGCCGTTCTTCCCTTCGTTCGTCGCGACGCAGTCGGCGGCGGAGGCCTACACCAATGTGCTCGCGGATGTGGGGTGCAACTTCCCCGCGCTCGACGACCACGACTGGCGCGTGATCGAGGAGGTGCGCAACGGCACGGCGCGGTTCAAGGGCAGCGTCACAGGATTGCCTGGCCTGCCCGATTCGCAGGACGACGTCGGCGGCTGGGAAAACTATCCCGAGATCCACCGTCCCGCCGATTGGGACACCGATTACGACGGAATGCCGAACACCTGGGAACTTCGCGCCGGACTCGATCCCAACGATCCGAAGGACGGCAACGCCGACCGCAACGGCGACGGCTACACCAACCTGGAGGAATACCTCGGCGCGCTCGTCGGCGAATTCCCCACGCCCAAGGCCGACTGAAGCGCGACACCGATGGGTATGGTCTGGTCGAGCAGTCAAAGCCTTCTCACCCCGGTCTTCTTCCCGTCGGATGGGGACAGGGTGGCCGAAGAGCGGGGTGAGGAGATGCTTCCTGTTTTGCAAAGCATCTCCCGTCCTTCCTCTGTCCGCTTCTTCGTCCGTGTCCATCTGTGTTCATCTGTCTTTGAGAGCTCTTCAGGTTTC
>CBFGQE010000412.1:0-3534 GCA_965650815.1 uncultured bacterium | reverse complement strand
CACGTTGGTCGTGGCCACGACGACGCGGTTCGACGAGGCGATCTCCGCGTTGACCCGTGCCTCTTCCCAATGCCGACCCAGGCCGTCGATCCGCACCCAGAACATCGTGTCGTAGCGCAGGCTGTGGGTGACGAAGCGGACCTTGGGCGGCACGGGATCGCGGCCCACGCTCATCGCGCCGTCCACGAAGGCGTCGATCTGGCCCTTGGAAGCCGCGTCGTATTTGTGCCCCTGGCCAACGCCGACGATGTGCGGGAAAGAAAGGCCCTCGGCGGTGGCGGCCTGGACCATGAGATCGGCCGCCTGCTTCTGCCGGTCGTTCTCTCCGCTGTAGGCGATGGTGGGGACGTTGAAGAGATTCGCCGCATGTTCGGTGGCGTCGTAGAGCCGCCAGAGCTTCTGCTCCCACCAGAACGGGGCGAGGGCCTCCTGCTGGAAGACGCGGAGAAACTCCGCCGTTTCGCTGAAGCCCGCGCCCGGAGCCGCCGCCGCCCAGAGGCCCGCGTGGTGCGTGGCCATGTGCCAACAGGCCGCGCCGCCGAGCGAAAACCCGCGCACGGCGATGCGGTCCGGATCGATGGCCAGATCGCGCCGCACCGCGTCGAGCGCCTCGAACGCATCGACCTCGCCCGCGAACCGGTGGCCGTTGCAGTAGCGGCCGTAGGGATGGAGCACGATGGTGTTAGTCGGCGTGAATTCGCCCAAGGCACGGCGGCGCTGGGTGAGGAACTCCAGTTCGCTCAGCGTTTCGCCCCGGCCGTGGAACCAGAAATCGAGCCGCATCGGGGCGGCCCCGGGCTTGAAGCTCGCCGGGACGACGAGGCCGTAGGGTTGGACCGAGCCGTCGATCTTCGAGACGTAGCCGCGCACCACGAGGCCCGTCGCGGTCAGCCACGGAGCCTGTCCGGCGCGGAGCTGGTCGATGCGTTCATCGGCCAAGGCCAGCAGCTCATGGGCGGCTTGAACTTGGTTCGTGTGAAAAAGCTCGTCGTAGCGCAGCGCCCAATCGACGGCTTTGTGCAGCACCTCGATGTCGGGCAAGAGACGCGACAGCTCGGGACGCTTCTCCAGATCGACGCGCAACCGGTCGAGCCGCCCCCGCAGCGTCTCGGCGCCCTTGCCCAGCGCGACTCGGTCGGTGGCCGAAATGGAGATTCCCGGAGGCGGCACCGGCCGGACTTTGTCCGCCAAATTGTCGGCTGGTCCATCGGCCCGCAGCGAAACGAAGGAATATCCACAGACAAGAGCCATCAAAAACAAACGGCAGGACATGCGCGGAGTGTCCGCGTGTCGCCGCCGGTGCCAAGCGGGAAGTGGCGGCGGGCCCTGATCGCCACCCCGGCCGCTAAAGACGCGTGCGCCGCAGGCGCAGCGCATTCGCGATCACGGAGACGGAGCTGAGGCTCATGGCCAGGCCGGCGACCATCGGGCTGAGCAAGGCGCCGAGGAACGGATAGAGAACGCCGGCCGCCAGCGGAATCCCCAGCGCATTGTAGGCGAAGGCGAAGAACAGGTTCTGCCGGATGTTCCGCATCATCGCCCGGCTCAAACGGATCGCCTTGGCGATGCCGCGCAGATCGCCTTTCACCAAGGTCACGCCCGCGCTCTCCATCGCCACGTCCGTGCCCGTGCCCATCGCGATGCCGACCTGCGCCGCCGCCAACGCCGGGGCGTCGTTCACGCCGTCACCGGCCATCGCGACGATGCGGCCTTCGCGCTTGAGCTGTTCGATGCGTTCGTGTTTCCGCGCCGGTTCCACGCTGGCCTCCAGCTCGTCGATGCCCAGAGGTTTCGCCACGGCTTCGGCGGTCTTCAACTGGTCTCCGGTCAGCATGACCAGGCGAAGCCCCATCGCGTGGAGTTCGCGCACGGCTTCGGCGGTGGAAGCCTTGATCGGATCCCGGATGGCCAGCAGACCGGCGGCGCGCTGGCCAATGGCGACCCAGACGACGGTGAAGCCTTCGGCTTGGAGACGGTCCGCAGTGGACGCCAATGGCTCCAGACCCTCCGTTCCGCGCCGTGCGAGGAAGTCCCGCTTGCCGATGGCCACTGGGAGTCCTTCGACCACGGCGGACACACCGCCGCCGGTCGTGGAGGCGAATTCCTGGGCGATAGGCAGAGAAAGGTTTCTGTCCTTGGCTGCGGCGATCACCGCTGCGGCCAACGGATGTTCGCTGCCCGCTTCCACGGCGGCGGCGAGACGGAGGAGCTCCGACTCGCGCGCCAAACCGGAAGCATCTCGAGAAGCCGGGGACGTCCCCTCACCCCGGCCCTCTCCCCGTCCGACGGGGAGAGGGTGGCCGAAGGCCGGGTGAGGGGAATCGGGCCCCTCGCTCACAACGATCTTTACCAGCTTGGGACGGCCTTCCGTGAGCGTTCCGGTCTTGTCCAGGACCAGCGTGTCCACCTTGCCGAGCTGCTCCATCGCCTCCGCGTCACGGATCAGCACGCCTTCCTGCGCGCCGCGCCCCACGCCGACCATGACCGACATCGGCGTGGCCAGGCCGAGCGCGCACGGACAGGCGATGATCAACACGGCCACGGCGTTCGCGATGGCGAAGGCCAAGGCCGGAGCGGGCCCGAACAGCGCCCAGACGGCGAAGGTGATCACCGCCGCGACCAGCACGGCAGGCACGAACCAGGCGGAAACCCGGTCCGCCACGTTCTGGATCGGCGCGCGGCTGCGCTGGGCCTTGGCGACCAGTTCCACGATCCGCGCCAGCACGGTGGATTCGCCGACCTGCGTCGCCTCCATGAGGAAGCCGCCGGTGCCGTTGACCGTGCCGCCCGTGACGCCGTCGCCCACGGATTTCTCCACCGGCAACGATTCGCCGGTGATCATGGATTCATCCACGCTGCTGCGGCCTTCGACGACTTTTCCATCCACCGGCACGCGGTCGCCCGGACGGACGCGCAGGCGGTCGCCGACTTGGACGACGTCGAGAGAAACCTCCTCTTCATGGCCGTCACGGAGACGACGAGCCGTGGCGGGCGCGAGGTTCATCAACGCCTTCAGCGCGGAGCCGGTGCGTTGCCGGGCGCGGCCTTCCAGCACCTGGCCCAACAGCACCAGCACAACGATGACGGCCGCAGCTTCGAAGTAGAGATCGACCTGGCCGTGGCGGCGAAACGATGCGGGGAAAGCGTCTGGAGCCAGCATCGCCACCGTGCTGAACGCGAAAGCCGCGCCTACGCCCAGCGCGACGAGCGTGAACATGTTCGGGCTGCGATGGACGACCGAGCGCCAGCCGCGCTTGAAGAACGGCCACCCGGCCCAGAGCACCACCGGCGTGCTCAACAGGAACTGCGTCCAGCGGGAGACCGGGCCGTTGGCCCAGGCGCTGTGCTGCCAAGCCGGAACCAGATGCGCCATCGCGAGCAGGAAGACCGGCAGGGTCAACGCGCCGCCGATCCAGAATCGCCGCGTCATCGACGCCAGTTCCGGGTCTCCGGCGGAGTCCGCGGCGGCGACGGTTTTCGGCTCCAGCGGCATGCCGCATTTCGGACAATCGCCGGGATGGTCCTGCTCCACCT
>CBFGQE010000411.1:0-3540 GCA_965650815.1 uncultured bacterium | reverse complement strand
CCGACGGTCATGCCGTTGGGCGCGCGGAAGCCGGTGGCGATGACTTCGAGCTTCGATCCGTCGGCCGAGACCTTGCAGAGCGTGCCCTGGTGCGGTGAGCGGGTGTCCGGCGGCCACGCGGCACCCTTGGCATAGTAGAAGTTGCCCTGGGTGTCGGTGTGCAGGTCCATGACGAACTCGTGGTAGTTCGGCGTGACGACGGTGTCGTTGTTGAAGTTCTCGTAGAAGTCGGCCTCGCCGTCCTTGTTCACGTCGGTGAGGCGCGTGATCTGGTCGCGGCCGGCCACATAGATGGCGCCCTTGTGGACCTTCACGCCGAGGGGCTGGAAGAGGCCGGTGGCGTAGCGTTTCCAGGTGAGCTTGCCGAGCGAGGAGTCGAGACCGGAGACGATCCAGACATCGCCGTGCCACGCGCAGAGAACGGCGCGGCCGTCGGGCAGGAAGTCGAATCCGCCCCAGAACGTGCGGGTGTTGTAGGGATTGGGATACGGCTCGGAGATGGTGTCCACCTGGTAGGCGCCCTTCTCGGTGCCGAGGGTGCCGGTGGAGGTGATGTTGACGGTCCAACGCGCGGAACCGCCCTTGAGCAGGGGACGGAGGTCTTTGGTCGGCGCGGGCAGGGTGGGGAGGATGGCGTCGGCCGGAGCGGCGTCGCTCACCATGGTGGCGATGCGGAAAGGATCGTTGCGTCCGACCTTGGCCAGCTTCAACGCGACGATGCCGTTCTCCGTGTCCCATTGGACGGGGTTCGCGCCCGTGACCGCGAAGGTCAACGTCTTGCCGGAGGCGAGCTTCACGGACATCGAGCCGTTGGCGGCGTGGATGTGGGCCTTGGCTTCGTTGCCGGTGGCGACGAGCACGGAGACGTTCCGGGCCGAGCCGCGGAACTGGATCGTGCGGGTGAAGACTGTCTGGTCGCCGACGGTCTCGACGCCGGGCAGTTCGAGCACTTCCTCTTCGCCCACGGTATAGGCCAACACGGTGCGGCCATCGTGGATGTAGGCCCCTTTGTAGTGGATGCGGTCCTTGGGCATGGGGCCCTGCTGGCGTTCGCGCGGATCGGCGAAGCCGGCTTTTGCATCGGCCCAACCGGGACCGTTGGCGGAGGAGACCTGGATCTTGCCCTTCACCCGGGGCGGCTGGGGCCATTCGATCTTGGTCAGGGCGTTGCCGTAGTCGAGGAACTCGCCGGTCCAGGCGGCGGCGAGCCGCATGGTGTCGAGGTCATAGACCATGTAGGCGTCCTGGTTGGCGCCGAGGCGCACGGCGAGGGCCTTGTTCGCGACCGGTTCGCGGCCGGACATGATGGTGCCGGACCAGAAGGGGCCATAGACCTGTTCGGCGGATTCCGCCGCGTGAAGCCCGGGCAGGGCGGTCAGGGACGCGGCCAAGGCCAGCGTCCGGACGAGTTGGGGGAGTGAGAATGCACGCATGACAACGTATTTGGGTGTGGCGGGAGAATAGGGACGGCGGGTGTGTGCTCCAGCGGAAATTTGCGCAACGGCCTGTCCCCAGTTCAGCCGACAGGAGGGCGGTCGTAGCGCTAGCCTCGGCTCGCGTCACGGCCGACGGGACGTCGGCGCTACACCTCGCCGCCCCTCGACAACCCGTCCGCCCGCGACCAAGCTCGCGCCTCGTTGAAGGGTTCAATTCCATGTATCGCCCATTGCTCACGCTCATGACCGCCGTTGCCATCACCGGTTGCCAGACCGCCTCCACTCCCGGCACCGCCGACCGTTCGGCCGCAGCGCCCGGCTCGTTCGCCGAATACCAGGCCAAGGCCGCCACCTTCCGCAATCGCCTCGTCCTCCCCGTTTTTGAGACCAACCCGGCCGCCATCCACGCCGCCGCTGCCCAGGCGATCGCCGAGGGCAACGCCGCGCTCGACGCCATCGGCCGCCTGAAACCGTCCGAGATCACTGAGGCCAACACCACGTTGGCGCTGGACGAACTGCTCTTCCGCGCCGGGCTCGTCTCCAACCGTCTCGGCCTGCTCAAGGAAACCTCCACCGACGCTGCCCTGCGCGACGCCGCCACCGAGGCGATCAAGAAGCTCCAGGACTGGTATGTCGGCCTCGATTATCGCGAAGACGTGTATCTGGCGGTGAAGGCCTTCGCCGACACGAAACCGTCGTTGACCGGCGAACACCGGAAGCTGCTGGAGGAAACCCTGCGCGGCTACAAGCGCTCCGGTCTGTCCCTGCCCAAGGACCAGCGCGACGAAGTGGAGCGGTTGCGGAAGGAACTGGAGAACAAATGCACCGACTTCCGCTCGAACGTCACCAAGGCCAAGGCTTCGCTGAAGTTCACCAAGGCAGAGCTCGACGGCGTGCCCGAGGCCTTCCTGAACCAGGATGGCGTGAAGACCGGTGACGACGAATACACCATTCAGGTCAACGTCACCCCGCACTACATCATGGTCATGGACAACGCCAAGTCCGAGGCCGTCCGTCGCCGGGTGATGGAGACCCACTACAACTTGGCCAAGGCGGAAAACCTGCCGCTGATGACCGAGATCGTGCAGCTGCGGAAGACCATTGCCGGCAAGCTCGGCTACCAGAGCTGGGCCGACTACCAGATCGAGCCCAAGATGGCCAAGACCGGCGCCACCGCGCTGAAGTTCCTCGAAGACCTCAAGGTCGGTCTCCAGCCCAAGCTCGACGGCGAACTGGCCGAATACCGCGTGCTGAAGGTGCGCGAGACCGGCGACGCCAATGCCCAGATTCGGCTTTGGGACACGCGCTACTTCGCCAATCAACTGCGGAAGGAGAAGTTCACCATCGACACCGAGGCGCTGCGGAACTTCTTCCCCTACGACGAGGCGCTGGAGGGCATGTTCAAGGTCTATGAAACCCTCTTCGGCCTGAGCCTCGACGAGGTGAAGGTGCCCGCTGAATCGGCCTGGGCTCCGGGCATCCAGCTCTTCGTGGTTAGCGACAAAGCCACTGGCGAGCCGCTCGGCGCGCTCTATCTCGACATGTTCCCGCGCGAGGGGAAATACAACCACTTCGCCCAGTTCGGCGTGGTGGACGGCAAGAAGCTCGCGGATGGCACCTTCCAGCGTCCGACCGCCGCGTTGATCTGCAATTTCCCCCCGCCGCAGAAGGACCAGCCCTCGCTGATGTCGCACGACGAGGTGGAGACGCTCTTCCACGAGTTCGGCCACGCCATGCACACGATCCTCACGCGGGCCAACACCGTGCGCTTCTCCGGAACGGCCGTGCCGTCGGACTTCGTCGAGGCACCGTCGCAGATGCTGGAGAACTGGGTCTATGACAAGTCGGTCCTCGACACCTTCGCCGCCGACTATCGCGACAAGTCGAAGAAGGTGCCGGGCGAGATCCTCTCCAAGCTGCGCGAAGCCAAGCTGGCCACGATGGGAAACCACTACCGCCGCCAGCTCTCCTTCGGCATCATGGACCTGACGATCCACGGCGAGAACGTTCCGTCCACGCCGGCCGAGCTCCAGGCCACCTGCAACCGCGTCCTCAGCGAGGTGCATCTGCCCGTGCCCGAAGGCTCGGCCTTCATCGCCTACTT
>CBFGQE010000410.1:0-3559 GCA_965650815.1 uncultured bacterium | reverse complement strand
GAGCCGAGGCGGTGCCGTTCGACGACCACGAAGCCGTCACGGTGGCGTTGCTCAGGATTTGCCCGGTGTCCGCCGCGACGACGGAGATCTGCCAAGTGCGAGCGTGGGCGGATGCGGCGAGCAGGCCAGCGACGAGTGCGGGCCAAACGAAACGAAGTGGTAGGAACGAAGCGAGTCTCCCCTTGTGTGCCATAGATGCGACCTCCGGTTGGATCGCGCCCGGGCTTCACGAAGTGTTCAAGAAACGGAACCGGGGCGCTCGGGAAGAAATCGCCTCCGGGCTTGGATCGTGCAAGCGGGAAAATGCCGGGAACGAACTCAGGCCAGAACTTCCTTCACCACTTTGGCCGGGTTCACGCCGGTGAGGCGTTGGTCGAGGCCTTGGAAGGGGTAGAAGAGCTTCTTGTGGTCCAGGCCCATCAGGTGGAGCAGCGTGGCCTGGAAGTCGCGGACCTGGATTGGGGGCGTGACGGGATTGAAGCCGATGGGATCGGTCTCGCCGACGCTGGTGCCGCCTTTCACGCCGGCTCCGGCCATGAAGACGGTGAAGGCGAAGGGATGGTGGTCGCGACCGATGAACTTCATCTCCGCGCCGCCGCGATTCTCGCGCATGGGCGTGCGGCCGAATTCCGCGCCCCAGACGACGAGGGTTTCGTCGAGCAGTCCGCGTTGTTCGAGATCGGTGAGCAAGGCGTAGAGCGGGCGGTCCATCGCCTCGCACTTGCGGTTGAAGCCGACGTCGATGGCGGTGCCTTCGTCGGTGCCGTGGGAATCCCAGCCCCAGTCGAAAAGCTGGACCATGCGGACGCCGCGCTCCACGAGACGACGGGCGAGGAGGCAGTTGTTGGCGAAGCTCTCCTTGCCCATTTGCGTGCCGTAGAGCGCGTGGGTCTCGGCGGATTCCTTGCGGAGATCAAAGGCGTCGCTGGCGGTCAGCTGCATCCGGCTGGCCATCTCGTATTGGGCGATGCGGGTGACGGTCTCGGGATCGCCGAGCTGTTCGTAGGTGCGCTGGTTGAGTTGGGCGATGGTTTTGACGACGTCCTGGCGGGTCTCCTGGTCGATGCCGGGCGGGTTCTGGAGATAGAGGACGGGTTCGCCTTCGGAGCGGCATTGCACGCCTTGATAGACGGAGGGAAGAAAGCCACCGCCCCAAAGCGACTTGCCACCGTCGGGATTGCGTCCGCCGGAGAGCAGGACGATGAAGCCCGGCATGTTCTCGTTCTCGGTGCCGAGGCCGTAGGTGACCCAGGAACCGGTGCTGGCAAATCCGAGGTTCTGGTTGCCGGTCTGGACGAGGAGCTGGGCGGGAGCGTGGTTGAACTGGTCGGTCTGGAGCGTGTGGATGAAGGCCGCCTTGTCCATGACCTTCTCGAAGTGCGGGAGACGGTCGGAGATCCAGAGACCGGTCTTCTTCTCCTGATGGAATGGATAGACGGGGCCGAGCAACTGAGGAACGCCGCGGATGAAGGCGAAGCGTTTGCCTTCGAGGTATTCGGCGGGGCAATCCTGGCCGTTCAAGCGGGCGAGCTCCGGCTTGTATTGGAAGAGCTCCAACTGGCTCGGAGCCCCGGCGAAATGAAGGTAGATGATGTGCTTCGCCTTGGCCGGGAAATGCGGCGCGATCTGGGCCAAAGGCTTGGAAGGATCACGTTGGATCAATGATGCGCCGCTGGCCCAGCGCTGCGCCGCGAGCCACATCGAGCCCATGCCGGTGGCGCACTTCTGCAGGAAGTGGCGGCGGGTCAGGTTGGAGAGGATTTCGCGTTCGGCGGCGTGCATGGCGTGCTCGGAGGGTCGTGGGAGATTCCGCGCGAGAGCCGACCGTCTTTGTCGGGAAACTATTCAGCCGCTTTTTCGGCGGTCTTCGGAGCGGGGAGGTCGGTGAGATTCGGCCTGCGGACACCGCCGGCCACGGTGATCCGTCCTTCACCGGCGTCGCGGAGTTTGGGCCGGGAGTTGGCGATCTCGTGGGTCTGGCGGACCAAGGTTTCACCGGACGGGCTCAACACGGAGTAGAGAAAACTGCGGGCGCCATTCTGGAAGAGCAGGTGGAGATTGCTGGAACTGTCCAATTGGGCGTCGGGCTTGCTGAAGGAGGTCAGGCGGCCGATCCGCGCGAGATTCAGGGTCGAGGTGCCGGAGGCATCGGTGACGCGCACATAAAGGCAGAGATTGTCCTTCAGATAGTTTGCCTGCTGGATGAGGTATTGCCGGACCTCGGGCGGCCGGTTTGTCTGCCCGTCGGTCGGGGGCACGCCGAACTGCAGGGTGCGCAGCGTGGAGCCGTTGATGATCTCGAACGTCTTGGGCGCGCTCTCGATGCGGGTGTTCCACTGGGGGATGTTGACGATGGCCCGGACCTGATAGGGGCCGTTCCTCTTGAAGGCGAAACCGGGCGTGAGATTGATCCGCTTCGTCCCGGCGAGGCTGGACTGGAGGGTAAATTCCCCGGAGACGGGCAAGGTGGCGATCTGGGCGACCGGCCCTCCGCCTTTTTCCACAATCTGGAACTGGAGCCATGTGTCGTCCTGACCGAGGCTGAGGGGCTGGCCAGACAGGTTGGTGATCTTGGCGGCGACTTCGATGGCCTCGGAAGGCAGGTATTGGTCCTGGTTGAGGGTCACTTCCACGCTCACGCCGCCGGTATCCGCGACCAGGGTGCGAGCCAAACACAGCAAGCCAGCGACCAACCCGAGGGAGAACTTCATGGGCCGGACTGTAGAAGGTGGACCGATACCGGCAAGCCCGACGTTGGGACAAATCCGACGCGTAGGGCGTTTATCAAAGACGCAGGCGCAAGGTTTTGTGATCTATCGTTGCCAAAGGGAGAGGAAGCCGCGAAAGTCACTCCCGTTTTCCGAAGCAACTGCCGTTGGTTGGGACGTTGTGCCGGTCTTCCCGCGTTTTCCGGGGGGATTCGACGCTTGACGCTCATTTTCACGGTTGGCAGGTTGCCTTCAGAATACGGTAAAGACTGCCGGGTGAAACCGGCGCGGAAGTCGGAGAAGCCAATTCTGCCGACTTTTTTGTTCCCCGGAAGGGGTGAAGTCACGTGTCTATGAACGCAGATTTTATTGCCGTCCTGGATTTTTGGGAACGGGAGAAGGGCATCAGCCGCGATGTGCTCGTCGGCGCGGTGCATGAGGCGTTGGTCGCCGCCGCCAAGAAGGCGGTGGGCCCGGCGCGGGAGCTTCGTTGCTCCATCGACCCCAAGACGGGCGACATCAAGGCGTTCGCCAAGCTGATCGTCGCCGACAAGGTGCTGCTCAAGCACGACCAGATTTCGATCTTCGACGCGAAGCGCATCAAGGCCGACGCCCAGCTCGGCGAAGAGCTGGAGGTGGAGGTTACGCCCCAGGGTTTCGGGCGCATCGCTTCCCAGTATGCCAAGCAGTCGCTCCTCCAGCACATTCGCCGGGCGGAAAAGGCGCTGATCTTCAGCGAATTCAAGGACCGCGTCGGCGACATCGTCAGCGGCGTGGTGCGGCGGTTCGAGCGTTCCGACGTGAGCCTGGATCTCGGCAAGTTCGAGGCGCTTCTGCCCAATCGCGAGCGT
>CBFGQE010000409.1:0-3574 GCA_965650815.1 uncultured bacterium | reverse complement strand
CGCGTCCGCCGGAACTGCGCGAGGTGACGACAAGCGTGCCGGTCTGGGCCACGAGCGCGTCGCAGGCGGTGATGCCCACGTCGCACCGTTCCAGCGCACGGACGTCGTAGCCGCGATCGACGATCAAGGTGGGCAGGCCCAATGCCCGAGCGGCGGCGTCGGTCAGCTCGCCCTGGTGGACGGCGGCCTGTTTCCAGCCTTCGCGTTGGCGGAGGTCGCCGAGGATCTTCGGCAGCTCGTCCAACGAACCGGCCACGATGAACTCCGTCTTGAGATCCTCCGAGCAGGCGCGGAACTGCGCGACCTGGGCCTCGAAGGTCTCCGCCGCCTTGGGCAACCACTCGCGGGCGTGCGTGGCGGCGGGTCGCGGGGCGAACTGGATCGGGTGCTCCGCATGACCGTGGCCGTGCGAGTCGTGCTGGCCGGGCGGCGGCGCGGTCACGGTCAGGGCTTCGCGGATGCGTCCGAGGATCTTGTCGCGTTCAGTCATGGGATTGGGATCGGGGTTCCGGAGCCGTGGCTGCCGGGGGCTGCGGAGGTTCTAAGGGCGGACTTCCGCCTTTTCAACCGGCCAGCGAGACGGAAGTGTCTCCCGACCGCCAACGAACCCCGCCACCCATGAAAACCCTGCTCCTGCAGTTCGCCGCCTTCGCCCGCCCCTTGGTCTGGATCGCCGTGCTGCTCGCTCCGCTTCTGCACGCGGCCGATCCGGTGCCGTCGTCGCCCAAGCCGTTGCTCTGGAAGATCGACGGCCCGACGCCCGTCCATCTCTTCGGCACCATCCACGTGGCCGATCCGGCCGTGCTGCGCTACGGAGCCGCCGTGAGCAACGCCCTCGTGCAGTCCGACATCGTCGCGACCGAGATCGAGATGGACATGGAGCAGATGATGAAGATGGCCGCCACGCTCATGGGCGCGAAGAAGCCGTTGAAGGAGGTGCTGCCCGCCGGACTCCACGCCCGTTTGGACAAGGAGTTTCGCCGCATCAATCCCGCGCTGACGCTGGAGCCCTTCGAGCGGATGCACGTGTGGGCCGTCGCGGCGACCGTCGGATTGATCGAGCAGCAGTTGAAGAGTCCCGGCGAACCGCTCGATCTCGTCCTGGCCAACCGTGCCAAGGCGATGGGCAAACGCGCCGTCGGTCTGGAGACCATCGAGGAACAGGTCGGCACCTTCGACATCCTCAACGAAGCCGAGCAGGTCCGGATGCTGGAGCAGACCCTCGACACGCTGGAAAAGGCGCGGAAGGACGGCCGCGAACCGGTCAAGGAACTCATCGCCGCCTACCTCTCGGGCGACGCGGAAAGGCTGATGGGCAAGATGAACGAATGGATGGAAACGACGCCAGCCGCCGACAGGGAGAAGTTCCTGCGCGCCTTCCTCATCGACCGCAACGCGCTGATGGCGGAACGGCTCGGCAAGCTGATGAAGGAAAACCCGGGCAAGACCTTCTTCGTCGCCGTGGGGGCGGCCCATCTGCCCGGCGAGCAGGGCCTGCTGAAGCTTCTGGAGAAAAGCACCGGAAAACCGGTGCGCGTGGAGTAGGCGGGGCACCGGGGCCTGCGACCGGCGTGCCCGCTTCGGTGATGGGCCCGGTCAGATCTCCGCCAGACGCGCTTCTGCGTCGCCAAACCGGGGGAGCTTCACGCCCATGCGGTCCATCAACGACAGGTAGAGGCTGCACACCTTCCGGTTTTCGTCGCCCTTGTCCCGGTAGTTGAGCGCACGGCCGGTCTCCAGCGTGCCCCCGAGGCCGCCGACGGTGAGGATGGGCAGGCGGGTGCTGTCGTGGGCGTTGCCGGACCACATGTTGGAGAGGAAGAGCAGGCAGGAGTTGTCCAGCACGGTGGTGCCTTCGCCTTCGGGCATGGCGTCGAGGCGTTCGGCGAGATAAGCGAGCTGGCCCACGTAGTAGCGGGTGATCTTCTCGAAGTCGTCGGACAGATCGTCGTGCGACGCGGGATGGTGCGACTTGCGGACGTCGAGGAACGGGTAGAACAGGCCGGACAGATCGCGGCAGAGGAGCAGGGAGACGACGCGGGTCTTGTCGGTCTGGAAGGCGAGCGCGGTGATGTCGCACATCAGCTTCATGTGCTCGCGAATGTCCTCGGGCAAGCCGTTGTCGGGCCGCTTCATGGTGAAGAGCGGCTTGCCGTTCTCGCGGAACTTCTCGGCGGCGCGGTCGGCGTCGGTCCGCATCCGTTCGACGCGCTTCTCCACTTCGCGGACGCTGGTGAGGTATTCGTCGAGCTTGGCCTTGTCGGTCGCGCTGACCTTGCGGACGAGGCTGGAGGTGTCGTCCTTCACGCGGTCGAGGATGCTCTGGTTCCGGCGGCTGCCGCGGTTCTCGAAGAGGCTATCGAAGGCGAGCGAAGGATAGACCTCCATCGGCACCGGCGAATCGGCGCTCTGCCACGAGATGTGGGAGCTGTAGGCCATCGAGAAGTTGGTTTCGTGATAGCCGGTGATGGGCTGTTCGCAGCCGAGGACCATGCTGGGCTGGACGGTGTCCTGGCCGATGTGGTTGGCGAGGACCTGGTCCATGCTGATGCCGCCCTTGAGCACCGCGCCCTTGGTCAGCGGCATGCCGGAAAGCAGGTTGCCGGTCTGGCCGGGATGGATGCCGACGCCGACGGCGGAGCGGTTGAAGAGGCCGTCGATGAAATTCATCTTCCGCTTGAACGGCTCCATCGGCTGGAGGCTCTTGCCCAGTTCCATCTCCGCGCCCGCGCCCTTGGCCCACCAATGGTTCGCGTTCACGCCGTTGCCCCAGAAGAGCGCGGCGAAGCGTTTGGGCAGGACCGGCGCGGCACCTTTGGCCATCGGCGCGGTTTCGCCGAAGACGGGCAACGATTCGAGCCACGGCAAGGCCATCGTCACGTCCACGCCGCGCAGGAAGGTGCGGCGGGACACGCGGTGGCGGCGGAGGGCGAGCGGGGTGGGTTCGGGAGCGCTCATGGCTTTTGGAGGGTTGCGAGGTGTTCCGGGCCTCTTTTGTTCAGGAATTGCGGGCTGCTGACAATGCTTTCCACCAGCACGCTGAAACGATGGCCGTCCTTGGCCAGGCGGCGCTGGGTGTCGCGGAGCAGGGCTTCGTCGCTCAGCAGCAAGGTGCGGCCTAGGGCGTAGGCGAGGAGCTTGCGGGAAAGGTTGTCCACGAAGTCGGCCTCGCGCTTCTCGCCGATGTAGGCCTTGAGTCCCGCCAAGCCGGAGCCTTCGCCGCCGCCGGGGAAGACGGCGTGGTCGTCGATCGGTTTGCCGCCCAGATCCTTCTCCCGGCGTTCACCGACCGGACCGAAGCCCTCGAAGACGAGTCCCAGCGAATCGAACCGCTGATGGCAGGAAGCGCAGGACGGATCGGCGCGGTGGCGTTCCAGCGTCTCGCGCAGCGTCAGTTCGCCGAGATGGGCTTCGTCGGCCGGGAGTTCGGGCACGGTGGCGGGCGGTGCGGGGATGTGTTCGCCGAGCAAACGGCGCACGACCCAGTAACCGCGCTTGACCGGGCTGGTGCGCAGGCCGGGGGAATTGGCGGTGAGAAAGACGGACATCGGCAACAGCCCGCCGCGACCGACGG
>CBFGQE010000408.1:0-3578 GCA_965650815.1 uncultured bacterium | reverse complement strand
TGCCGATCTCCTTCATCGCCTCGATGGCGAGCGGGTGGACGTAGCCGGCGGGCTTCGAGCCGGCGCTCTGCACGTCGAGGATGTCTCCGGCGGCGGCGCGGAGCAGGCCCTCGGCGAGGTGGCTGCGGCAGGAGTTGCCGGTGCAGAGGATGAGGACGGTGGGTTTGGTCGGAGTGGCCATGGGATGAAACAGGAGTGCGGAAAGGGCGGTGGATTTCAGGCGCAGGGCGGTGTGGACGATACGTTCGCCGAAGACGCTGGAAACCAGTGGGTGGTGCGTTTGCAGAAGCCCACGAGCATCAGCATCACGGGCACTTCGATGAGCACGCCGACCACCGTGGCCAGCGCGGCGCCGGAGGAGAGGCCGAACAGCATAACCGCCGTGGCAATGGCCACCTCGAAGTGGTTCGACGCGCCGATCATCGCAGCCGGAGCGGCATCCGCGTAGGGCAGCTTCAACAGCTTGGCCAAGCCGTAGCCAAGGGCGAAGATCAGGATGGTCTGGATGAATAAGGGGATGGCGATCCAGAGAATAGTCAACGGATTGGAGGCGATGACCTCGCCCTTGAAGGCAAAGAGAAGGACCAGCGTGAGCAGCAGGGCGATGATCGTGACCGGGGTCAGGCGATGGAGAAACTTCCTCTTGAACCAGTCCTCGCCCTTCGCGGCGATCAGCCAGCGCCGCGAGTAGTAGCCGGTGACCAGCGGCAGGGCCACGTAGACGCCGATGGAAAGCAGCAACGCCTGCCACGGCACGGGCAACCGTCCCACGCCCAGCAGATAGCCGCCCAGCAGCCCGTAGAGCACCAGCATGGTCAGCGAATTGATCGCCACCATGACCAACGTCAGTCCGTCATTGCCGCGCGACAACGCGCCCCAGACGAGGACCATCGCCGTGCAGGGCGCGATGCCGAGCAGGATGCAGCCCGCGAGATAGCTCCGCCACAACGGCACCTGGAGCATCTTCACGCCCTCGACCATCACCACCGTGCCGGAGCCGTGTTCCGCCCCGACCGGGAGATCCAGGCCGAAGGGCATCTTCACCAGATCGACGGCGTCCGTTCCGATGAACCCGCGCAGCAGCGTGCCGAGGAACAGCAGCGCCAGCGCATACATGGTGAAGGGCTTTACCGCCCAGTTGATGAAGAGCGTGAGCAGGACGGGTTTCACGTTGCGGCCGGCACGCACGACGCTGGCGAAGTCGATCTTCACCATGATGGGATACATCATGAAAAAGAGGCAGACTGCGATGGGGATGGAAACCACGGGCGCGCCGTTCACGTTCAGCGTCATCTCATCCAATGATTGGGCCACGCCCGGCGCGACCTTGCCGAGCAGGATGCCGCCTAGGATGCAGAGCCCCACCCAGACGGTGAGTTGGCGCTCGAACAGGCTCATGGCCTGCTTGCTGTCGGGCGCGACGGAGGAATCGGATTTCATCTTGGGAAACAGGGAACGAGATGGGGCAAGGTGGGGCAGGTATCTTGCCTGACCCGCCAGCCAAGGGCGCGCGAGTGGAACAAGGGCGTCATCGCGTCAAAGTGTTTGGTCTTCGCCATTAGACTTCGGGTCAGGCTGGAAGCCTGACCTACTCTGATCGGCATCGGCGGTTCAGCAGCAGACGCCGTCACACGGGCTGTTGGCCCGGCGGGGAACGGCTTCGAGGACGTTGCCCCGGCGGTCGAGTTCGAAGCGGCAGCAGTCGTCGAGCAGTCGGCGCAGCTCGGCCCGGGCCCGTTGCACGCGGGACTTCGCGCCGCTCAATGAAAGCCCCCGCCGCGCGGCATAGTCGGCCTGGGTCAGCCCCTCCCATTCGGTGGCCACGAGCGCATCGCGGAAATCGTCCGGCAACTGCTCGACGAACCGGCGGATGGTCGGCGTGAGATCGGGCTGTGGCGCGTCGGGCAGTTCCGCCGTCGGCTCGGGCAATTCGGCGACGGGTTCCAACGGACCGGCGGCGCGGCGGAAGTAGTCCGCCACGGCGTTGCGCGCGATCTGATAGACCCACGACTCGGCCTTTTCCGAGCTGCGGAGCGCGGGCAACCGCTGGTGGATCTTCAGGAACACGTCCTGGAGTATGTCCTCGGCGGCGGCGTGGTCGCGCACCCGCGAACGGATGAAGCCGCGGAGCTGGCTGGCGAAGCCGTCCCAGAGCGTTTCCACCGTCGGGCTCATTCGGCGCAGCAGGTGGCGGGATCGGCGCAGCCGCAGGTGGAACCGCCGGGCTTGCGGGCCTCGATGGTGGACGACACGACGAACTCGCTCGCGTCCTTGCCCGGAACCCAGCGGCGGACGAACTCGCGGCTCGCGTCCTTCGGCTGGATGCGGATGGCCTCGAAGCCGACGGCCTTCAGCATCGTCTCCAGCTCTTCGATGGACGCCGCACCCGAGACGCAGCCGCAGAGCGCGCCGAGATCGGCCTGGATGTCCGGCGGCAACTCCGCCGTGCGCACGATGTCGGCGATGGCCAGGCGGCCGCCGGGCTTCAGCACGCGGAACGATTCGCGGAACACCTGCTCCTTGTCGGGCGAAAGGTTGACGACGCAGTTCGAGAGAATGACGTCCACCGTCCCGTCGGCGACCGGCAGATGCTCGATCTCGCCGAGGCGGAACTCGACGTTGGTGACGCCGGCCTTACGGGCGTTTTCCCGCGCTTTGGCCAGCATCTCGGGCGTCATGTCCACGCCCAGCGCCTTGCCGGTGGGACCGACGGCCTTGGCGGCGAGGAAACAGTCGAAGCCCGCACCGCTGCCGAGATCCAGGGCGACTTCGCCCGGCTTCAACGCGGCGATGGCTTGGGGATTGCCGCAGCCGAGACCGAGATCGGCCCCGGCGGGAAGATTCGCGATGTCCTCGGCCGTGTAGCCCAGCTCTGCGGCTTCCGTGGCGCAGGAGCGGTCCCCGCAACCGCCGGTATCGCAGCAGCCCGAGCCCTCGGCAGCAGCCGCGTAGTGCCGGCGGACTTCTTCCCGGATCTTATCCCCGTTGGGCTGGGCGGGGCGAAAGCTGATCGATGTCATAGTCACCGGGATGGACGGACCGGCGAGAAAAAGGACGCAGGAAATCTGTGCCGAAGCAAGACCCCATCCATCTCCGGCGAATTCACGCCCGCCGGAACGTCATGAGCGCTCCTGCGATGGTGACGCCAATTCCTCCGATCAACAGCCACAGGGCCTTGTCCGTCGGGGTGCCGGTGACTGCTTGGGACACGTCGGAACCGATCGAATCCGAGGCGCTGACTCCGAAAACGATGAGGGCGATGCCCACGCCCAGCAGGACAAATCCAAGGGTCTTGTTCATGGTCTAGCTCTTTCTTTGAGGTTCAGGTCGAGGCCGGAGCCGCAGCTCCGACCGAATGCCCTCTCCAGTGCAGGAAGGGTGCCCACCGAGAAAAAGCATCCGAACATCGAAATACCCCCGCCATTGATGGGCAAAGCGCCCATGACTTCCCAATCGGAATACCTTTTCGAGCAATCTGCCCTCCGTCACCCCGTGCAGTTCGCAACCCACGTTTTCAATTTCTGGCTCGCTGGGGAGTCTCCCACCTGATCCCTTGTTCCATGAAGCTTGGAGCAAAA
>CBFGQE010000407.1:0-3585 GCA_965650815.1 uncultured bacterium | reverse complement strand
ATCGCGGCCGAGCCCGGCACCAATCGCGGCGAGTTCACCTTCACCCGTATCGGCACCACGAACTCCGATGTGGTCGTGAACTACGCGGTCGCGGGCACGGCGGGGAACGGCGTGGACTACGCCACCTTGCCCGGAGCGTTCGTCATCCCGGCCGGAAGTCTCTCCGCCACGCTGGCCGTGGAAGCCTTGGACGATCTGCTGGTGGAAGGACCGGAGAAGATGACGCTCACGTTGGGCACCGGTTCCGGCTACACGCTCGGCGCCGTCACGTCCGGCACCGTTACCATCGAAGACGACGAGCCGATGCTCACCCTCATCGCCGCCGTGCCCACCACGGTGGAAGGCAGCCCCGATCCCGCCGTGCTCCGCGTCATCCGCACGGGCGATCCGAAATACAACTTTGTGGCCAAGCTGCGTCTGGGCGGTTCCGCCATCCAGGGCGTGGACTACCCGATGCAACTGACCAATCTCGTCTTCTCGTGCAGCGTGACCTCCATCGACCTGCACATCTCGGCGACGAACGAGCTGGTGATCGAAGGCGTGGAGAACGTCACTGCCGTTCTTCTCCCCGATCCCGCCTACACCATCCTCTCGCCCAGCAACGCCGTCGTCACCATCGAGGACGCCGGTGACAACCAGGCCCCGCAGATCGCCTTCGTCACTCCCACGGTGCCGACCGTTTTCCTGCCCGGCACCAACGGCAACCTGATCCTGGAAACCCTCGTCACCGACACGAATCCCGAGACGGTTCCGACGCTCTTGTGGACCAAGACCAGCGGCCCGGACGAATTCACCTTCGGCCCGACCGACACGAACAACACCACGGCCAGCTTCACCAATTCCGGAATCTACATCCTGCGCCTGACCACCGATGACGGACTGTTGACGAACTACAGCGAGATAACTGTCGTAGTTGGCGCGGTGCAGTTGCTGGGGTCGAATCTCGTCCACTGGACCTTCAATGACGGCACCGGCGACCTTGCCGCCGACGCCTCGGGCTCCGGCCGCTCCGGCGTGCTGGGCGGTGGTCCGGTCTGGAACAGCGAAGGGGCCATCGGCGGTTCGCTCGAATTCGATGGCGCGGACGACTCCGTGCAGACGACCAATGGCTTCCTGAACGGCCTCAACACCTTCACGCTGTCCTTCTGGATTCGCGCGGCCGAGACGAACTCCGACCGGGGCATCCTTACGGCCGACGCCTCGGGCGCGGACGAAACGTTCGCATTCCAGACGCGCACTCTGGCCAGTTGCAGCAGCTCGACCAACGTCTTCGAGGCCACCATTCCCACCACCGACGGTTTGCTCCGCTACACCAGCTCCAGCGGCGTCGGCACGACGCAATGGCAACATCTCGTGCTGACCTGGACCAACGGTTCCCCGGCTCGGCTCTACGTGGACGGCAAGCTGGATCGCCCGATGGAAAGCACCCTCGCTTGGACCGGCACCATCACCAACGCGCCGGACTTCATCCTCGGCCGAGGACCCGCATCGTCGCCCGCACCGTGGCTCGGCGGCATCGACGAACTCCGCGTCTTCCCCCGCGCCCTGGATGAAGGCGAAGTTCTGGCCCTCGCCGAATTGCCGCCCGACAACTATGCGCCGCTCGTGCTCGCGGGCGACGACACCACCAATCTGCTCATCAATCCTTTCGTCCTCTCGGGCGTCGTCACGGACGATGGCAATCCGGTTCCGCCCGCTCTGACCACCCATCAATGGACCTTCGTCAGCGGCCCGGCCGAGATCCAGCCTCCCGATCCCACCGCGCTCACCAACACCATCCAGTTCACCGTCGCAGGCGACTACATCTTCCGCCTCATCGCCGACGACGGCCAGGTCCGGCCCTACGACGATATCCTGCTCACCATCATCGAACCTGTGCAGGTGGACGTTTTCGCCTCCGACGCAGAAGCCGCCGAGCTGGGACCGGACACCGGCGAGTTCACCTTCACCCGCCAAGGCGATCTGGAGGGCGAGCTGACGCTCTTCCTCATGCTCACCGGCACCGCGAGCAACAAAGTGGACTTCCCCGAGATCCCGGATGTCGTCCATTTCGGCGCGGGCACCGGCTCCGTCACGATGGCCATCAGTCCCTTCCTCGACCACCGCACCGAAGGCGACGAGACCGTGACCTTCGTCATCCAGAGCAATCTCAACTACACCATCGGCAGCGGCGAAGCCACGGTCACGCTGAAGGACTCGCCCTTCGGCCAATGGACCGTGGATCGCTTCACGCTGGAGGAACTGACCGACCCGGTTCTCAGCGGCGAAGGCGCGGACTTCGACCAGGACCGTCTCGTCAACCTGGCCGAATATGCCTCCAACCGGGAACCCAAGACTCCGGACACAAACAACCCCGTGGCCCTCACCATCGAGACCAATTCCGCCACCGGCCTGGGCCATCTCGTGGTCAGCTTCCCGCGTCGCCTGGAGCCCACCGACGTGACCACCGAACTGGCCGTCTCCCACGACCTCGTGACCTGGAACACGGACGCCACCCACATCGAGCAGCTCGACGCCATCGACGACGGCAACATGCTGACCGAAACTGTGAGGGCCCGTGTCGTCGTGCCCCTCAGCCTGAACACCAACCACTTCATCAACGTCCGCGTCCGCCTGCGCACGACCGGGCCTTAGCGGGAGCGGCCCAACGCGCCAGCTTCGAAGCCCGGGCGGAACACAGTCGGGGACTGGAGAGATCTGGTCCTGCATGGTTTGGAATGGCCGGACTGACGCGGTATAAGCGCGTTGGCCGGGATCATGCCCCGTCACGTGCGTGGTGGTTGAGGCCAAAGGCGCAGATGGCCGTCTTCCGTCTTGAAACCGTAGCTTGCCCTCCGCTGCCAGACTGGCAGACTCCCCGGCTCTCGGTCCGAGACCGGGAGCCATTTTGACCACAGATATGCAGCATATCCGGAACATCGCCATCATCGCGCACGTCGATCATGGCAAAACCACCCTCGTCGATTGCCTTCTGAAGCAATCCGGAACCTTTCGCGCCAACCAGGCCGAGACCCAGGTCGAGCGCCTGATGGACTCGATGGACCTGGAAAAGGAGCGCGGCATCACGATCCGGGCGAAGAACGCGGCGTTCAAATACAAGAACTACCACGTCAACATCGTGGACACCCCGGGCCACGCCGACTTCGGCGGCGAGGTGGAGCGCATCATGAACATGATCGACGGCGTGCTGCTGGTCGTCGATTCGGCCGAAGGCCCGCAGGCCCAGACGCGTTTCGTGCTCCGCAAGGCGCTCGAGGCCGGAGCCAAGCCCATCGTGGTCATCAACAAGATCGACCGCGAGAACGCCAATCCCAAGAAGGTGCTGGACCTGGTGTTCGAGCTCTTCATGTCGCTGAACGCCACGGACGAGCAACTCGACTTCCCCTTCATCTACTGCTCGGCCAAGCAGGGCTACGCCAAGCTGGAGCTGGAGCACGCCAGCGGCACGATGGAGCCCCTCTTCGACGCCATCGTGAAGCACATCCCTCCCCCGCGCGCCAAGGCCGGGGAAGGCTTCCAGATGCTCGTGGCGAACCTCGACTACAACGACTACACCGGCCGTATCGCGTTCGGTAAGATCGTCGA
>CBFGQE010000406.1:0-3586 GCA_965650815.1 uncultured bacterium | reverse complement strand
CCGCTCCGGTCCGCTTAAATCCCCGTCACCTATGTCTCTACTCGCAGGAAAAACCGGTATCGTCTTCGGCGTCGCCAACAAGCGCTCCATCGCCTGGGCCATCGCCCAGGCCTGGCACAAGGCCGGGGCCAAGCTCGCCTTCACCTACCAAGGTGAACGCCTCAAGGACAACGTGGAGGAACTGGCCGGCACCTTCGGCTCCGACACGCTCCTCATGCCCTGCGACGTGACCAAGGACGAGGACATCGCCGCCGTCTTCAAGACCGTGGGCGAGAAGTTCGGCAAGCTGGACCTCCTGCTCCACAGCGTCGCCTTTGCCCCGAAGGACGCCCTGGAAGGCCAGTTCGTGAACACCAGCCGCGAAGCGTTCCGCATTTCCCACGACATCAGCGCCTACTCGCTGATCGCCCTCGCGCGCGGCGCGGCCCCGTTGATGACCGATGGCGGCAGCATCGTCGCGATGAGCTACTACGGCGCGGAGAAGGTCGTCCCCCATTACAACGTCATGGGCGTGGCCAAGGCCGCCCTCGAAGCCAGCACCCGCTACCTGGCCTACGATCTCGGCACCAAGAAGATCCGCGTGAACTGCATCAGCGCCGGACCGGTGAACACGCTCGCCGCGCGCGGCATCTCCGGCTTCATGGAAATGATCAAACACTACGAGGCCCACGCGCCGCTCAAGCGCACCTGCGTGCCCGAAGAGCTCGGCGCGACCGGCACCTTCCTCGCCAGCGACGGCGCGGCGGCGATCACCGGCCAGGTCATCTACGTGGATGGCGGCTACCAGATCATGGGCATGTAAGCCGGGTCCAATCCGTTTCCGAAGATTCCCCAGCCCCCGTTTGTAGGAACGGGGGCTTCTTTTTTTGGCCGCATCGTCCGATGACACCGCTGCGATGCAGAATCTTCGTCTGCATCCTCAAGTTCCGACGGGCAGCAAACGATGGGAAGTGAGACACTTATGTCCACAGCGCTGGAAATGGGAACGGAAACGGAACCGATGAACGAGCGGGCCAAGGCGACGCTCCAGCGCATCCGTTCCGCCGTGGACAGCGGCGAAGCCCCCATCATCAGCCAAGTGGTCCAGGTGATCCGCGACATCAGCGGCAACGTGGACCGCATCTCCGTCTCCGACCTTGCGGACAGCATCAGCCGTGACCCGACGACGATGAGCCGGATCATCGCGATCGCCGGTTCGCTCGGCTACAACCCGAACGGCGTGGAGATCACCTCCATCCACCAGGCCATCGCCGTCATCGGCTTCGAGCGGGTGCGGAACCTGGCGATGTCCCTCCTGCTGGTGGAGAACGCCGAGTCGAAGGACAGCGCCGAGACGAGCCGCGAACTGGGCGGGCTCTCGCTGATCAGCGGGCTCTTCGCCGGGGAACTGGGCCGTCGTCTGCCGGGCGTGGCCCCGGATCTGGCCTTTGTTTGCAGCGCGCTCCGCAGCTACGGGCGGCTGCTCATGGCCACCTTCATGGAGAAGGACTACGCCGCCGCGATGAAACTGGCCGCGAGCGAGGCGATGACGCCCGACCTGTCCTTCGTGGCCACGTTCGGCCTGACGCCGCTGGCGCTCGGCCGCGAGCTGCTGACGAACATGCAGTTGCCCGACGTGATGCTGGACGGCCTGCGTTCCGTGCCCGAGGACCAGCGGAAAGACCTTCCGGACAATCCCTCGGGAGCCGTCGCCACCGTGGCCGATCTCGGTCTGCGGCTCGGCGAATCGCTCATGGCCCCGGACCTTTCGCTCGGGAACTTCTCCGGGCGCATGGAGGCCATCAGCCGGGAATACGCCGAGGCGCTGCACCTTTGCCCGAGCGCGGTCGCGGACCTGGTGAAACAGGCCGCCCAGGCCATCGAGAGCTTTGGCGGGCGCGGCGGCATGACCTCCAGCGCGGTGAAGCTCTTCCACCGGCTCGAATGCCTCTCGCTGGAGCGGGAGCCGCCCCCGTTGCCGCAGCCCGGCCAGGCGCCCGCCAGGGAACCGGTGGCGTCCGGTCGCGCGGTCCGGCCGCCCACGCCGCAGGAGAGCGCGGAGTTCGACAGTGCGCTGCGCGTGCTCCAGGCCGGTTCCGACGAGCTGGCGACGCTCGTGCGCGAACCCCGGCCGCATCTCCAGCGCATCTTCGAGCTGACCATCGAGGTGCTGCAGAACGCGCTGAGCTTCGAGAGCTGCGTCATCTTCCTGTTGGACCGCTCCACGCGCGGCTTCCATCCCGCCGCCGGGTCCGGACCGATGCTGCGCGAGACCCGCGACGGCTTCCTGCTCAGGCCAAACGACCGGAACGTCTTCACCGTGGCCCTCGTGCGGGGCGAAGACGTGGTCATCGAGAACCCGGAGGACGCCGCCGTCCGCGCCTTCATCCCCGATTGGCTGCGCCGCGCGGGCAAGGGGCAACCGCTGATGCTGCTCCCGATCAAGGACGAGCGCGGTCCTTTCGCCCTTGTCTGCGCCACCAGCACCACGCTGTCCGCCTTCCACCTCGTGCAGAAGATGGCCCCGGACCTGAAGCGCATCCGCTCCCACGTGGCGCTCGTTGGGCGGCTGGTGAAATAGCCGGCCCAGCGGCCGACGGCCCAGAGCCGCCGCGGGCGGGCCTTTGACCGCGTCCCTGCCATTCTGCTATTCCCGGTGGATGCCCCGTCCATCCGCCCTGTGGCTGCTCGCGCTCTGGCTGTCCGGGCTGACCGGCTGGGCGCAGAGCCTAACGTGGATCGGCGACGACTGGCGCTGCTTCAAGGGCCGAAGCGAGCCGTCGCCGGATGGGATGCTTCTCTGGACCTTGCCGGGGTTCGACGACGCGGCGTGGCTCCGCGGTCCGATGGGCTTCTCCGCCGGCACCCAGTCCGAGGCGACGCCGTTGTCCGATCTTCCGGGCCAATACTCCTCGCTGTATCTGCGTCGCCAATTCGTCGTCACGAACCGCGCGGACATCGCCTGGCTCGGGCTGCGGCTGCGGGCCCGGTCGGGCGTGGTGGCCTATCTGAACGGGGCCGAAGTGTTCCGCGCCAACCTGCCCGGAGAGCGCGGCGGCTTCGTGCCGTTCCATGCGGCGGCCACCAACGCGGCCGAAACCGGCCTCCTGCTGCTCGACGTTTCTGCCTCGCTTGAGGCGCTGCGCGACGGGGACAACGTGCTCGCGCTCCAGGTCCACACCGCCGGTGCGGAGGACGGCAACCTCTTGGCCTTGGCGGAACTGGTGGCCAATTTCTCCCGGGCTCCGGCGGTGGCCGATGTCGGCACCGCCTCGGCCACCGTCTCCTGGGAAGCGGTGGTTCCCGCAGCGGGCCGACTCTGTTTCGGGACCAACGCCAGCGCGCTGGAGTGCCTGGAGGTCGCGCCGAGCGGACGTCGCTTCCTGGCGCGGCTGGAGGGGCTCCGGCCCGACACGCTCTACCACTACCGGATCGTCGCGAACGCCGGGCAAAGCGAAGGCCGCTCGCCTCTGTTCTCCTTTCGCACGGCGGCGGAATCGGGGCCGGTGAAGTTCGCCGTCGTGGGCGACACGGGCCTGGGCACGCCCGGCCAATACGCGGTGGCCAAGGGCCTGGCGGCATCGGGCGCGGACCTGGTCCTGCACAC
>CBFGQE010000405.1:0-3598 GCA_965650815.1 uncultured bacterium | reverse complement strand
CTGCCTACTTCAGCGTCTTGATGTATTCCACGACCGCCTGCATCTGCTTCCCGGTCATGATGCCTTCGTAGCTCGGCATGGCGTTGTCGGCCTTGTCGAAGCCCTTCAACAGCTTCGCCGCCGGGTCCTTGATCGCCTCCAACAAGTAGGCTTCGTCGGCCACGACTTTCTGGCCGGTGGAGAGGACGCGCTCGCTGCCGAAGAGGCCTTTCCAGGAAGGACCGATCTTGCCCACCACCGAGCCGTCGAGCGAATGGCAGGCCGCGCAGCCCATCAAGCCGTAGAGCCGCTGGCCTTCCTCGGCCGTGACCGGCGTGGTGTCCGCAGCCGCCACGGCTTCGCGCGGAGCGAGGTCCACGGTGATCTCGCCGAAGCCCTCCCTCACCGCGTCGAACGGCGTCAGCACATGCGGCGTGAGATACGCGCTGCGCTCGAAGCTCCGGCCCTCCGCCGTCGCCAGCGCGAAGCCCACGCGCAGCTGCATCACGGGTTTCAAGTCCGGCACGCCGATGAAGACGGCCTTCCGGTCCTTCGACAGATAGACGCTGCTGGGCGCGAGCGTTTCCTGGCCCTTGCTGCCATCCAGTTTGAAGTGCGGCGAACCGTAGGCGGCGGTGCGTCGGTAGTTCCAACGCTCGACCGCATAGCTGCCGAGATCCCGCGCCTTGGCCTCGTCCAGCGCCACGTCGAAGCGCAGGAGAATTCCCCGGTCCATCGCGGCCACCTCCGTCGGCAGCGTATGGGCCGCGCCGGTGTAGCGGATGCGTGCCAGGCCGCTGACGGCTTCGGCGGTGGTGCCCCAGATCTTGAAGCCGGCCACGTAGAGCTGGCCGTCGGCGGGATTCACCGCGCCGTTCAACGGCGCGAAGGCGAAGTCCTGCGTGAGGCTGACGACGGCCGCCTGGGGCTTGTCCGCCGCGCGGTCGTTGCGCAACACGGCGAAGAGCTCCGGCCGATAGTAGCCGATGTGGATGAGCTGTTCGTTGAGCGGGCCCATCTTCGCGTCGTTCAGCCAGGCCTGGCCCACGGCGGAGGCGTTGATCGGATGGGGAATCCAGACGAGCGGATCGGCGATGGGCGCGGGGTATTGCTCCTTGGGGCGGGAGAGCGGGAGGTAGCCGTAGTATTGGCCGTCGCGCACGACGTGGATCGGCGTGGCGGGAACGTAGTTGCCCTGCTGGTCGCTGGCGGTCACGACGCCGGTCTTTCGGTTCACGCCGAGGAACGGTTCGCGAAAGCCCCAGCCCAGCACCGTGGTCTCCGCACCGTCGGGCGAGATGCGGAGCACCTTGCCGTTGTCGCGCCCGATGGGGCCGCTGGTGAGGATGCCGCCCTTGGCGATGACGAAGGAACCGTCGGGCAACAGCCGCAGACCGCTGGCGAATTCACGCGTTTCGGCCGTCTGGTGAAAGGCGTTGTTGAACAGCTCGTGCCGGTCGGCTTCGCCGTTGCGGTCGGTGTCCACCAGCTTCCACAGGCCGTTGCGGTCGTGGACGAAGATCTCCTCGCCGCGCACGCAGAGCCCGAGCGGCTCGTGCAAGCCGGAGGTGAAGCGTTTCCAGCCGACTCGCTTCAGATCACCGTCCAGCCCGGACACGAGCCACACGTCGCCGTCGAAGGTGACGACGGCGGCGCGGCCATCGGGCAGGAAACCCAGATCGGCCAACCGCAAGTTGCGCCGCCAAGGGTTCGTCGTGGGCAGGGCGATGTTGTCCACCACGTAGGCGTCTGGCTGCGTCGAGAGCGTGGCGGAAGTTTCGGGCATCTGCGGCCAACGCAACGATGGCGCGGCTGCCGGAGTTGGAGCCCAAGTTTCCAGCGGCTCCGCTTTGGGTAGGAGCGCAATTGCCACGCGCAGTTCAAGCGGTTGGGTCGTGGTCTGCACCCGCACCGCGCGGAGCCCGTTCGTCAAAGTGGCCGGAGAAACCACGCCCGGCTGATCGGCCCAGACTCCGAGGCCCAAGGTTTCCGGAGCCGAAGCCGGCCGTTGCCCCAGCACCAGCCAGAGCGGCTGGTCCACGCGGGACAACTGGAAGCTGCGTTGCAAGACGGGCCTTTCGTCCACCAGCCGCGCCTCGATCCGTTCGCGGATCGACACGCCGCCCACGCTGTAGTCCAGCACCGCGCCGCGTTCGAGCCACTGCACCGCCTTGAACCGCGCACCGGGCATCGGCCCGCGACCGACCTCGCGGGGATCGACGCCGGGCTCGCGCGGATCGTCGGTGGAGAAAGCGTCACCCGTTTGCCAACCGGCCAGGAGCCCGTTCGCCAGCCACGGAGTTCCTAGCGGTTCGGGCAGGACACTTTGTCCATCGGGCGATTTCTGGCCGACCGAGTGGTAGGAAATCTGCGCCATCGATTGCGGGCTAAGCGCGCCGCCGTGCCAGACGGCCGCGACGCGGAGCAGATCCGTGTCGTAGGCTGCCCAGCAGTCGTGCCCGAGATTCAGCACCAGTGCGCGGGGGGAAAGGTTGTTCGTCGGCCAGCCCGGTCCGAGCTTCCGCCCGTCCACCACCGAGGAGAAGAACGGGAAGTCGCGCTCCACGAAGTCCGCCCACGGTGAGGCGGGCTGGGTCTCAGCGGCGACGGCGGGGAACAGGGCGAGAAAGAGGGGCAGGGCTCGGAGCGTTCGGATCAGATTCATCGCGCGGTGGAAATGCAGGTCGAGTGTCGCGCGACCCTATCCAGTGAAGCGCTGCTTGGCAGCAGCAAAACCCGTGGGTGGAACGATGCGGCAAACTTCTCTTCGTGGATTTGGCCTTCGCGATTCGGCTTTGCCGTCAGGGTTGACAACGGGGACACCACGCCGTCGTGCGTCCTCCAACCTCTTCCCGGCCCAAGCCGCCGTTGCATCTCGGACAACGACCACCGGCGCGCCAGCGGTGGGGGAATAGCCACGAGTCGGGCGGATCTTCGTAGGTCTCGCCGATGGTCTTCAGCGCGGTGGCGGCGACCCATCGGATCTCGCGATGGAGCGCGGCGGCCTTCATTCCCGCCAGTTGTCCGGCGGGAGTTTGCGGCGCGACGCGGACGCGCCAGAGGATTTCGTCTGCCATCCAATTGCCGATGCCGGGAAAGAACGGCTGCATCAAGAGGACCGCCTTGATCGGCGCTTTGGCCCGGCGCTTCAGGATGCCGTCCACGCGCTCGACGGTGAACTCCGGAGCGAGCAACCCCGGCGGAAGCGAGGTCCACCACGTCGGCGCGCTATCGCCTGCATGGAAAAGGACGCGCCCAAACAGGCGGGGATCGGCGAAGACGAGCGACTGCCAGGCCTGGTGGAGGACGAGATGATCGTGTTTGCCCGGAGCAAAGGTGGCTGTCTCGATACGCAGCTCGCCGGTCATGCCGAGGTGCACGCCCAACCAAGCGCCGCCGTCGAAGCGGAAGAGCATCTGTTTCCCGTGGGTGAAGGATTCCGCGAGGCGGCTACCGGTCAGACGGGCCGTTAACTCGTCGGTCGGGACACCGCGCAGGACGCGCTTTTCGGCGTGGAGGGAGACGCGCTGGACGGCCTGGCCCAGGCCGGGGTTCCAGCGTTTGCGGTAGAATTCGACTTCGGCCAGCTCGGGCATGGCGCGGACGGTAGCGGGCGAAG
>CBFGQE010000404.1:0-3616 GCA_965650815.1 uncultured bacterium | reverse complement strand
AGATTAAGACCGAAGTGGATCGGGCCGGAGCCGCGCTTTGAGACCGGGAGCATACGGAATGGATCAGCAGGCCGACGAGGTGTCGGACAGACGCCGGGTGGCGAGGGCGCACCAAGTTTCCGCGAACGGATCGGGACCGTGCTCGCGCTGGACGGTGGAGACCACCGTCTCGACCTCGGCGACGACGGTGGTCTTCAGACGCTCCAGTTCGGCCGGATCGGCCCAGCCTTCGGTGGCGAGGCGTTGCTCCGCGAGTTCGAGGCAGTCACGGCCGAGGGCGGATTCCTTCAGGCAGGGGTCGATGTATTCGGCGGTGTCGTGTTCGCCGTGGCCGCAGAGGCGGAGGAGATCGGCGACGACGAGCTGTGGGCCGCGGCCGGCGCGGGCGTTGTCGGCGGCCTTCTGCAGCGTCTCCAGACACTCGCCGAGGTCGGTGCCATCCACGGTATGGCCCTCGACACCGTAGCCGACGGCGCGGTCCACCAGGTTCTTGCAGGCGAACTGCCGGTCGGTCGGGGTAGAATAGGCGTATCGGTTGTTGGCCACGATGAGCACGAGCGGGAGCTTCTCCACGGCGGCCTGGTTCAACGCCTCGTGGCAGGAGCCGGTGCTGGTGGCGCCCTCGCCGAGGCAGGCGGCGCCGACGGTGCCGGTTTCGCCCTTCATGCGGCGGGCGAGGAGCATGCCGTTGACCACGGAGATCATCGCGCCGAGATGGCTGATCATCGGCAGGATGCCTTCCTTCGGGCGGCCCCGGTGGACGTTGCCGTCTCGGGAACGCATCGGCCCGAGCGGCGAACCGAGGTAGGTGCGGACGGCGTCGAAGACCGATTCGCCGAAGGCCAGACGGCCGGCGGCGTCGCGGATGAGCGGGGCGAAGACGTCGCCCTTGCGCAGGGTCACGCCGACGGCGGCGCTGAGGGCCTCCTGGCCTTTGCCGAGGAACACGCCGCCGAAGATCTTGCCGGCGCGGTAGAGCGAGGCCAGCCGCTCGTCCAGCACCCGGGCCAACAACATGCAGCGGTAGGCGCGGAGATACTGGTCCCGGAAAACCGAGACGGCGGCGACCGCATCCGGACTCACCACGGTTTGAAGCATGGCCGCGACATTGCCGCCGGGTCCGGGGGGCGCGCAAATGTTTCTTCCTCGGGCGATGAGCGCCGGGAGGGGCCTGATGGACGCGATTTGAACTTCCTATTGGCCCGGCCGGATCGGAGCTTCCCCGCGTCATGGGTTCCAGATGTCTTGTCCGGGGAGGAGGAGCGTCGTCCGCGGGTCGCTGCGGCGGTTGGCTGCTCTGGATCTGCGCGGTGCTCCAGGCCTGTCTTGCATCGGCCGCAGCCGAGACCAATGCCGAGCCGAAGACCGGTCCGTGGCCGGGCTGGGTCGTGACCAACGAGTTCGCCGCGCTGGCTCCGGGCGCTTTCCCGCCTGGGGAGGAAAGCCGCCTGCTGCTGTCCGAGCGGCAGTTCAACGTCCGCACGGACGAGGCCTTTGTCCGCGTCGTCCGCCAGCTCCTGAACGTCTCCGGCGTGCAGAACGGCGCCACGCTCTCCATCGACTTCGACCCGACCTACGAGGCGCTCACGCTGCACACGGTCAAGGTGTGGCGCGGGACCAACGCGATCGACCGGCTGCAGCTCGACCAGGTGTCCCTGTTGCGGCGGGAACGGGATCTGGACCGGGCGCTCTTCGACGGGGAGCGGTCCGCCGTGCTGGTGTTGGGAGACGTGCGCGTGGGGGACGTGGTGGAGCACGCCTATTCCATCCGGGGGCGCAACCCGGTCTATCGCGGGCGGTTCATGGGCGGGTTCTCGGCGCAGCTCGCGGTCCCGGCGCACCGCCTCTACAACCGCATCGTCTGGCCGTCGGACCGGCGGCTGCACCTCAAGAACCACTCCTCAGCGCTGCGCCCGCAGGTCTCGACCAACGGAGGGAACCACGAGTTCGTCTGGGACCTGAGGAACGTGCCCGCGCTCAAACCGGAGGAGGACCTTCCCCGCTGGTCGGACCCGAGGCCTTGGGTGCAGTGGAGCGAGTTCGGCACCTGGGCGGAGGTGGCGGAATGGGCGACGGGGCTCTTCGCCGATTCTTCCGCGCTTCCGCCCGCGCTCGCGCAGAAGGCGGAGGAATGGAAGGCGCTCCGATCCCCCGAGCACCGCGTCGTGGCGGCGCTGCGCTACGTGCAGGACGAGATCCGGTATTTCGGCATCGAGATCGGGCCGGGTTCCCACCAGCCGTCCAGCCCGGCTACGGTGTTCGAGCGGCGCTTCGGCGACTGCAAGGACAAGGCCCTTCTTTTCGTGGCGGTGATGAGGGAGCTCGGCATCGAGGCCTATCCCGTGCTGGTCCATTCCGGGCGGGGCAAGGGCATCGGAGAACTGCATCCCACGGCCAACGCCTTCGACCATGCCATCGCCGCCGTGCGCCTCGGCTCCAAGGTCCATTGGGTCGATCCGACCGATTCCTACCAGCGCGGTCCGTTGGCGGCGCACCATCGGCCGGACTACGGGCTGGGTCTCGTGGTGTCGCCCTCCACCAAGGCACTCACGGCCATTCCCCCGACCACGGCCCCGCCGGAGACCGCCACGGTCGAGAGTTTCCTCGTGGGTCGGCCCGGCTCGGCCACGCGGCTGAGGATCACCACCACCGCGACGGGCGGGGCGGCGGAGGGGCTGCGGGCCGCCTTCGCCACCACGCCGCTCGACACGCTGGCGAAGGGTTACCTCGAAGCGCAGGCCAGGTCGTTCCCCGGCATCAACCGCGATGCGCCCATCGGCTACGCGGACGACGAGGCGCGCAACCGCTTCACCGTGACCGAGAGCTATGTCATCCCGGACGCTTGGGTCCGTTCGGACCGTGACCAGAAGCTTGCCTGCGAATTCTATCCCGCCTCGATCGGTTCGCTGCTGGACAAACCCGCCGCCACGGCTCGGCGTTCACCGTTGGGGCTCCGGCATCCGGTCCGCCGCCTGCACCGCACCGAGATCGAGTGGCCATCGGACATCCGGGGCCAGCCCGAGCAGATGACCGTGGTTTCCCCGGCCTTCCGCTTCCGCAAGGAAACCCGGATCAACGGGCGAAAGCGGACGACGGAATACGAATACCAGTCGCTGGCCGACGCCGTGCCCGCAGCCCTCCTCGAAACCCATCTGCGCGACGTGACCCGCGCGATCGACAGCCTCGGGGAACGGATGGTCTTGGAGTAACGCGGAGAGGACCGCCGAGATTCGATGCGTTGGAAAATGCGGGCCAAGGTTCCGATTGGCCCTTCGTTTTCAAACATCCAAGCTGCGCTCCGACTTCCCGGAAACCCTCATGAAAAAACTCGGACGCGCGTTGAAAGCGGGCCTCAAAGGATTCACCGGCAGCTTCGGCCCGGGCCGTTACCAGGCGGCGGGCAAACCTGTCCGATGCGCCCATTGCCAGGGCGAGCTGTTCCAACCCAACGAAGCCCAGCTCAACACCAGCGGTGCCTCGCTGGTGGGAATGGATTGGACCAACCGTTCCGGCACCGCGCTGGAATGCACGGAATGCGGGTTGATCCAGTGGTTCGGCAAAGCGCCGGAACGGCTCTGAGTCCAGAGGGGGGCGCGGACCGTCACGTCCTCGCTCC
>CBFGQE010000403.1:0-3641 GCA_965650815.1 uncultured bacterium | reverse complement strand
CGCGTCGAAGAACTGGAGCCCGGTGATGTCCGCGAGATCCACGTCGGTGAAGACCGCGCCAAAGGCGTTGACCCCGGCGGCCACGGTCGGGTCGTTCGGGAGGAAGAAGTGGGTGTCCACCGTGGTCGAGCCGTTGGCGGCGAAGAGCCGGTTGGCGCTGTTGAAGGTGAAGGTCGTGGTGTAGCTCGCGTCGATGTCGCCGAAGAACCGGTTCGGATCGCCCGCCGCCACGTTCTGGCTCAGGAGCAGGCCGGAGCCGTCGGTGGTGAATTCGGCTCCACGACGGGAGACGTTGTTGAAGAAGTTGCCGGGCAGGTTGACGGGCGCGCCGCCGTCCCAGTTGATCTCGCGGCGGCCGTCGGTGAGGACGGTGCCGAGCGGGTTGTTCGCGCCGTTGTTGTTGCCGAGCGCGAGCCGGAAATCTCCGAGCGTCGCGGCGATGTCGGCCGAGGCCGCGCCGGTGGCGCTGAAGAGCGTGGGAGCCGCCTGGGCCGACCACGACAGGGCGGAGGCGACCAGGGCGAGCGAGGGGATGAGTTGGATGGAGGTTTTCGTCTGCATACACCGCCGCAGACGACGGACATGGTGAAAGCATTACAGCCTCGCTCCCGTGCCGGGAAAAACCGGCGGATGGAACTTTTGGTGTAATGCTTCCTTCCACCGGCCCGTCTAGGACAATGTCGGGCGGCGTGTCCGCCGCGACATGGACAACACGGAATCGGGACAATTGATCGCCAGGGTGCGGGGCGGGGATCAGGCCGCGGCGACGCGGCTCGTGGAGCTCCTGCTGCCCGTGGTCCGTCGCATCGTGTGCGCGAACCTGCCACGAGCGGCATCGTCCGACGACCTGTGCCAGGAAGTGTTCATGAAGCTGTTCGCCAAGCTCGACCAATACGCCGGCGTGGTGCCCTTCGAGCACTGGACCGCCCGCATCGCCCTCAACACCTGCCGCGACCATCTCCGCAGCCAGCAGCGTTCGCGCGAGCTGCGCTGGAGCGACCTGGAGGAATCCGAGGCGGCGGTGCTCGAGAATGTTTCCCAGGTGGAGGCGGCCGAGGACGCGACCGACGCGGTTGCGGCCCGGGATTTGGCCGACCGCTTGTTGGAAGGGCTCGGCCCCGAAGACCGGATCATCGTCCGCATGATCGATCTGGAGCAGCATTCCGCCGCCGATGTCCGCGCCGTCACCGGCCTCAGCATCACGAATATCCGCGTGCGCCTTTTCCGCGCCCGTCTCAAGCTGCGCAAGGCAATGAGCCAGTTGCAGCAGACCCGCTCCGCACCATGAAACGCCGCGACGATCCCTGGGCCAATCTGGCCGCCGCCGCCCGCCGCGCTCCCTTGGACCGCGACCGGCGCGACGCGGCCACGGCCATCGTGCCGGCCGTGCTCGCGGCCAAGTCCATGCAGGTGGCTTCGCTCGGCCAACCGAGCCTGAAGACCGTCGTCTTCGCCTGGCTCGCCTCGTGGAAGGTTCTCGTTCCCCTGCTCGTGCTGCTCGCGGGCGGCACCGCCTGGTGGGCCGGTCCGGGCAACTTCGGCCAGCCCACCCTGCCCGAACGCTACGACGGCTGGGCCAAGGACACCGTCCGCCAACTCCGTGCCTGGCTCCCGATGGAATGCGACCAGGCCGGTCAGATCACCGTGCTGATGGACCAGCGGTTGCCGCAGTTGAAAGCCCTTCCCGCGGGCAGCGCCGAAGCGAAAGCGCTTCTGGCCCGCACGCAGGAACAGATCAATGCCCTGCTCTCCGCCGAGCAACGCGCCGCCTTCGCCGCCGAACAGGAACGGCTCCGCGCCAAGTGGCTGCCGCCCGATTGACCCGCGATGATCGGAGATCTTCCAGCACGGCCCCAAGGCTCTCAGCGGCGCGGTTTCACGCTGATCGAGCTGCTCGTCGTCATCGCGATCATCGCCATCCTCGCCGCAATGTTGCTGCCGGCGTTGGGACGCGCCAAATCCCGAGGCCAGGGCACGGCGTGTCTGAACAATGTCCGCCAGCTCCAGCTCGGCCTCAGCACCTACCTCCAGGATTCCGCCGATCACCTCCCGCCCAACGACACCGATCCAGGCAACGCCGCCGCGCCGTCGGAAAATTCCTGGGACGCGAACAACGTCCAGGTCTGGTTCCCGGGCTACGAAACAGCGCTCAGGACCAGCCCGCTCTTTCCCTACGCCCAAGCCAACGCCGCGTGGCGCTGCCCCGCCAGCCAGGCCTTCGTCCGCGACGCCAATGGCGCGAACGTCCCGCACTACCGCAGCTATTCCCTCTCCGCCTGGCTGAACTGCAACGCCCTCACCAAGTCGATCCGGGGCGCCGCGCCCATGTCGGAAACCGTCCTGACCAAAGCCTCTTCAATCCCCCGCCCCGCCAGCACCGCCACCTGGGTGGATGAGAACGCCGTCAGCATCGACAACAGCTCCTTTGGCATCCGGCCCGACGACGAGGCCAAGTGGCTCTGGCATCTCCCCGCCAGCCGACATGGTGATTCCGCTGCCCTCTCCTTCATGGATGGCCACGCCGAACTCTGGCGCTGGACCGGCCCCACCATCCGCGCCATCACCAAGGCCGAGTTCAACGCCGACGACACCCGGCAACAGCGGCCCAATCCCGTGGCCAATCCCACCACCGCCCTGCCCACCCCGGCCAACGACCCCGACCGCCTGCGCCTCGTCGGGGCCACAGCGGAGTAGGTCGGCACCGCTCTTAACTGGAGCAAGGACGGTGTCACCCACAAGGCCGCGTCCACCTCACTCCCCCGGCCACTCGGGCAAACTGTCGAGGAACGGCTTCCCGGCTCCTTTCAGCCAGACATGACCGCCGCTCACCTTGCGGGGCATCAGCAAATGTCCCCGGATGAATCCCACCACTGCGGAAACAACCGCGAGAACAATTCCGATCACCAATCCAGGTCCGCCCAGAACGGACACACTGAAAGCCGCAAAGAACCCGATGGCCATGCCCCAACCAAGAACAGACCTCCTTCGACCGTGTTCTGGGCAAAGACCAACCCCGACCCGAATTCGTCGTCCATAGAACCAGGAAACCACTCCGTTCAAAATCAGCGCCAAAACGAACAGCTCTATCGAAAACTCACCCAGCATTCGTTCGGAAAAAGTCAGCGCAAGAACTACAGCCAAAGTAATGGCTCCGCCGACATAACGGCTTACGACGGGACTCCATGAATACTGCAAAAGCTTCGTCTTGCCCTCGACCGGACGGTTGCACTGCACGCACCGTTTGGGCAGCTCGCTGACCAGCGGAGTCACGACGAAGCTGGCTTCGCGCCAAGCCTTACACGGATCACCGCCCAACAGCCCTTCCTGGAGCTTTTGCAGGACAAACGCCTTGCACCCGGCACAAGTCGCCCGCCCGCCGATCCGGATCAATTCATCGGCCGGAAACAACGCATCGCATTCATGGCACCGGGAGCGCGGATCGGCAGGAGCGTCGTAGCGAGGCGGACCCTCCAGAGGCTTTGAGCGGATGGTCGCCAGCGGAGCCCAATCCTCCATCCCCCGGCACCAGACCAACGTCTCCGGCGTGATCTCGCCCGTCGCGAGCCGCTGCTCCAGCGACGATTCCGACAGCGGCCCGACCCGCTCCCCGTCTTTGGCGTAGAACCAGTCCATCGGCACAA
>CBFGQE010000402.1:0-3646 GCA_965650815.1 uncultured bacterium | reverse complement strand
TGTTCGTCGGTGGGATCGAACAGGCGGCGCAGCGGCTGGAACAGTTTGGACATCGTGGAGGCCGGTTTTCGGGCTCAAGGGTGAAACGCTCGCCGACTGGATTTCGTTCGGAAGAATCTTCGGAGATTTTCCGGAAGCGGAAACTCCGAACGCTCAACGTCGAACTCCGAACGCTGAATCGGCGGACGGTGTGGTTTTCCTTCAGCGTTCGAAGTTCGACGTTGAGCGTTCGATCTTTTCCCCTCTCTGGACAGATCCGCCTCCCCGCCTACCATCCAAAGCAATTCATCCCGAGCGTCATGGACATCTACAAGCATCCCACCTTCGACATGGCCTGCCGCCAGTTCGACCTCGTCGCCGACCGTCTCCAGATCCCGATCGACGAGCGCGCGCGGCTCAAATACCCGAAGCGTTCCCTCACCGTCGCCATCCCCATCCACAAGGACGACGGCACCGTGGAGGTTTTCGCCGGCTACCGCGTGCAGCACCACCTCACGCTGGGGCCGACCAAGGGCGGCATCCGCTTCAGCCCGGAGGTCGAGCTGGGCGAAGTGGCCGCGCTCGCCATGTGGATGAGCTGGAAGTGTGCTTTGGCGGGCCTGCCCTACGGCGGAGCCAAGGGCGGCGTGACCTGTGATCCCCACAAGCTTTCCCAGCGCGAGCTGGAGCGCATCACCCGCCGCTTCACCCAGGAGCTCGTGCCGTTCATCGGACCGCAGATCGACATTCCCGCGCCCGACATGGGCACGAACGAGCAGACGATGGCCTGGATGATGGACACCTATTCCACCCACGCGGGCCATTCCGTGCCCGGCGTCGTCACCGGCAAGCCCGTCGGCCTCGGCGGCTCGCTCGGCCGCCGCGAATCCACCGGACGCGGCGTCGGTTATCTCATCAACCGCGCGATGGACACGCTCGGCCTCGATCCCGGCCATTGCACCGCCGTGATCCAGGGCTTCGGCAACGTCGGCTCCGTGGCCGCCATGTCGCTCGCGAAATACGGCGTGAAGATCATCGCCGTCAGCGACGTGAACGGCGGCATCCACAACCCCAAGGGGCTGGACCTCTGGAAGCTGATGGAACACCAGCGAGCCAAGGGCACCGTCCTGGGTTTCCCTGAGGCCGATCCGATCAGCAACGCGGCCCTGCTGGAACTGCCCTGCGACATCCTCGTGCCCGCCGCGATGGAACGGCAGATCACCGGCGAGAACGCGGCCCGGATCAACTGCCGCATCCTGGCCGAAGCCGCGAACGGCCCCACCACGCCCGACGCCGACGTGATCCTCGACCAGCGCCCCGAGATCTTCATCATCCCCGACATCCTCTGCAACGCGGGCGGCGTGATCGTCTCCTACTTCGAGTGGGTGCAGGACCTGCAGAGCTTCTTTTGGACCGAGTCCGAAGTGACCGACAAACTCTTCCGCATCCTCGAAGGCGCCTTCACCCAGACGCTGAACCTGAGCCGGAAGGAAAAGCTCTCCATGCGTTCCGCCGCGTTGACCCACGGCATCAAGCGCGTGCAGGAAGCCAAGCGGATGCGCGGGCTTTTCCCGTGACCGTTGTCACCAGTTGCCCACGCAAAGACCGCCACGAGTCCTTGCGGGGAATCCGCTCCAAACCTGCGGGGCGAATGGCACCCTGCTTCGCGTCCCTTGCGGCCTTCGCTTGAGTCCGCTTGGGGCGCGCGGTCGGTGGCCGCACGCAGCTCCGGCAAACTTGTTCCGGTCCAACACCGCTTCAGTGCCGAACTCCACCCGACATGGTCAACGGCGGGTTGGCCGAAGGCTGGCGATGAAATGCAGGCCGCGTCCAAAGATCCAGTCGGCGGGAACCGGATAGAGACCGAGCCCGATGCGCTCGTGCTCCTTCGCCAGACCGCTGGCGGAGAAGGCCGCATCCCACTCCTGTGGCGAAAGGTAGTTGTAGGGCAGGACCACGCCGTGGCGGGCGTTGCCCACCCAATCCATGAAGCGCAGCGTCGGCCCGGCGAGAAGCCCCTGGCGCAGGTGGTCCTTCAGCACCACGGTGCTCTTCGCCACGCGGGCCGCTTCCTTCAACAGCACCAGCGGATCGTCCGTGTGGTGCAGCACGTCCACGAAGAGCACCGCGTCAAAGGACCGGTCGGCATGGGGAACGGTGATGCCGTCGAAGCGCGCGACCGGCACATGGGTCTGCTCGCGGACCAGCACGTCGATCCCTTCGACGCGCAGGTCCGGCCGCATTTGGCCGATCAGTCCGGCGAGCAAACCGTCGCCGCAACCGACATCCAGCACCCGCGCGTCCTGCGGCATCAGCTCGGCGAGATGCTTCGCCAACACCCGGACGCGCCGCCGGTGGACGAGGCCGCCGTGGATGGGGTCGAGCAGGCTCATCGGCGTCGCATCCCCAGCAGGCTGATGAGAAATCCGCCCAGCGCGGTCTGGAAACCGATGGCCAGGAGCATCGCGCCGGGAATGACCAGCCGCAGGGTCCGCGCGTAGTCGAGGTCGCCGAACGCCGCCAGTCGCCATTCGTTCACCGCCGCGAGCAGCAATCCTCCGCCCGCAAGGACGCCGATCAGCGCGGCCAGGAGCCCTTTCTCCAGGTTCACCCGTGCGAAGAGCGCCACCAGCGGCGGGCTCGCCGGCAACAGTCCTTCGGTGAAGGCGAAGGTCCGCGCGATGACCGCGAACAGGACCGCCTGCCAGCCGCACATGAGGAACAGGCTCGCGAACATCAAGGTATGCACGTCGAACCGCACCGTGCCGATCACCGCCCCCGGCAGAGCCAGCGCGTAGCCGAGGGCGCCGAGGGCCATCAGCGCCAGCCCCGGCCGGAGGAACAACCGGCGCGGGCTGCAGATGAGGAAGAACCGCAGCGTCCGCCAGCCGTCGCGGAAGGTCTTCAGATGCGGCGCGTGGGCCTTGCGGCCGTCGGGATGGAGCGTGATCGGCACCTCGGCGATCTTCCGCTTCAGCAGGCTGGCCTTGATCACCATCTCGGTGGCGAACTCCATGCCCGCGCAGCGCAGATCCAGGGCTGGAACCAGCTCGCGCCGGAAGCCGCGCATCCCGCAATAGACGTCGTTCACCGGCGCCTTGAACCATTTCCGGACCAGATGGGAGAAGAGCGGATTGCCCAGCCAACGGTGGAGAAACGGCATCGCGCCCGGCTTCACCGTGCCGCCGCCTCCCGGCAAACGGCAGCCCTGCACCAGCTCGAACCCTTCGCGCAGCTTCGCGACGAACTTCGGCAGTTCGAGGAAGTCGTAGCTGTCGTCCGCGTCGCCCATCACGACGAACCTTCCCCGCGCCGCCGCGATGCCCCCGAGCAACGCGCTGCCGTAGCCGGGTTCCCGGACATCCACGACCCTCGCGCCCTGCGCCGTGGCGATGGCCTGCGAACCGTCGCGGCTGCCGTTGTCCGCGACGACGATCTCGCCGTCGATGCCCGCGTCCCGCAGCGCGCGCTGCGCCTTGCCGATGCAGGTCGCCAGCGTGTCCGCTTCGTTCAGGCAAGGCATCACCACGGAAACCTCAACCGGCGCGTTGGAATCGTGGGCCGACATGGATGCGTCCCGTTTCTACGGTTGGGCCGGGGCGGATTCGAGCCGGGAAAGAGCTTCCCGATATTCCGCATTGCCGGGTTCGAGTGCGGCGGCCTCGCG
>CBFGQE010000401.1:0-3653 GCA_965650815.1 uncultured bacterium | reverse complement strand
GGGGCTGACGCATCAAAAAGTCGCGGCCAGGCCGCAAAGGTAGGGCGAAGGCTCCCGCCGAGCCTCGGTAGCGCCGACGTCCCGTCGGCCGTATCGCAAGCGTCGCGATTGCCCGGGCGTTCTGCGTTGGAGGGCGTCCTTGCCGACAGGATGTCGGCGCTACGGTGGCTCGGTCGGAGCCGTCACCCTGGTTTATCTGCTACTTTGCCTCGCCGGGCAGCGCCGCCTGCCCCGGTCGTCCGAGGTAGTAGATCAGGTCGCGGAACTCCTGTTCGCCCAGCCCGTCCACCAACCCCTCGGGCATCATCGAATGCTCGCTCTGGGTGCGGGAGGCGATGTCGTCGCGCGGGATGGTGACCAGTTCGTTGGCGGTCTGGAGCTGGACCATTTTGTCGCCCATCACCTTGAGGATGCCGCTGAGGATGCGGCCGTCCTTGGTCTCGATCTCCGTCACGCGGTATTCGTTCGGGATGACGGCGTTGGGGTCCACGATGGTTTCCAGCAGGTAGTCGAGATCGCCCCGGTTCGCCCCGGTGATGTCGGGACCGACCTTGCCGCCTTCGTCGAAGAGCACATGGCACTGGGCGCAGACGCGGTTGAAGACGACGCGGCCGTTGGACGCGTTGCCGGGGGTGCTGCCGCCGGCGTGGTAGATGCGGCGATACTTCTCGATCTCCGCCTTCTTATCCGCGCTGCTCTCGCGGATCTGGCCGAAGACCGTCTCCAATCCGCGCCGCACTTCGTCGTCCTTCATGCCGCGCAACTGACGGAGCACGTCGGCGGTCAGCTCGGCTTTGGGCACGCGGTTGGCGTCAACGGCGGCCAGCAACGGCCGGGCGAAGGCAGGCCGGGAGATGAGCGTGGTCAAAGCATCGCGCCGTTCTCCGCCAACGAGAGATGGATAGACCTCCAGCACGGCGGCTGGGGTTGCCGCGTCGTCGTAGGCGGCGAGCGCGCGCAGGGCCGGGCTGCGGACCGCCGCGTCGTTCAACAGGCCGCGCAGCACTTCGGGCAGAGCCACATCGCGGATGCCGAGGAGAGATTCGAGGGCGGCGCGACGTTGCTGGGCGGGCGCGGCGGTGTCCTTGAGCGTGTCGCGCAATGACGCTAAAGCGCGCTGGCTGCCGAAGGTGAGCGAGAGCGTCTGCACGAGCGTCTTGATCTCGGCGTTGGCCGAAGCACCGAGCTTCGTCTCCACCGCGTCCCAGCCGTTCGGCATGGCCACGTCACGCTGGCCGCGCAGGGCGGCGGCGAGGCCCCGGAGCATTTCGAGCTGGCGGTCGGCATCGGCTTGGGCAGCCAAGGTGCGCGCGAGCAAGGCGCGGGTGTCGGCCGTGTTCACGGCGGCAATGCGGCGGGTGGTGAAGTTCAGCAGACGCGGAATCTTCGTCTCCAACGCGGCGTCGAGCATCGACTCGGGCCGGTCGGCCACCAGCGGCTCCATCGCGAACCAATACATCAGCGGCAGGTTGTGGTCGTTGGCGTCTTCGCTGCGGGACAACAGCGCCTTCACCACGTTGGCGCGGAGATCCGGCGAAGCCACGCGCTGGGCGGCGGACGCGATGAAGCGCCGGACCACGGGCGAAGGATCGTTCTTGGCCATCTCCAAGAAGTCGCCCAACGGATCAGCTCCGGCTTCGCGGAGTTCCGCGACGATTTTGTCGGTCAAAGCCCGGTCCTCGAAGCCGAGCTGGATCGCCCAGCTACGAAGCCATTCGTCGTCGCTTCCGGCCGCGACACCGATGGCGTCGGCGTCGAGCTTGCCCACCAGCGCCAAGCTCCACAGCGCGCGGAGCCGAGACATGGAAGACATGCCGTCCTTCAGCTCGTCGCGGAGTTGCTCCACGGCCGCGAGGCTGACGGGCTTCTGCGCCGCGCGTTCCTGGAGAAGTTGCCTCGCGTGGCGGCTGAGGAATTCGTTCTTCGAGCCGACGAGCTTGGCCAGTTCGAGATCCGACTTGGCTTCGAGGTTCGGACGCGTCACCGGCTGGTTGTTGTAAACCACCTTGTAGATGCGGCCGTTGCCCCGGTCGTGGCCGTCCTCGCGGTTGTGGTGGCACTGGTTCTTGTCATACCAGTCGATGATGAACATCGAGCCGTCCTGGTCCTGGAACTGGTGGAGCGTCTGGGACCAGGTGTCGTTGAAGTTCAGGAAATCCTTCCCGTGTTTGCCCACCACACCCGAGCCGCGCGGCACCGGGATGTCCACGTTCAACCGCTGTCCGTGGATGTTGCCCATGAAGATCTGGCCCCGGTATTCCGCCGGCCAGCTTTCGCCCAGATAGACCATCAGGCCCGCGTGGGCGTGGCCGCCGCCGGCCGAATCGCTGCGTGCGTTGCCCGCGTGGGGACCGCCCGCCCCGGCCCAGTGGACGTGGTCGGCATGCTGTTTGATGTCCTCGTAGATGTGGGGGTGGACCGGCTTGCCGTTCCCGCCGCGGTAGCGGGCGTTTTCCTCCGCGCCGACGGGGAAGTGCTGGCCGCCCTGCCGCTCGATGCGCGCCCCCTGGATCATGTGCCAGAAGTGCGGGATCACGCACATCTCGGCGAAGAGCTGGCCGCGTTCGTCGAAGTCGATGCCCCACGGGTTGCTGCCGCCCTCGGTGAAGACCTCGAAGACGTGGCGCGTGGGATGGTAGCGCCACACGCCGGCGTCCATCCATTGGCGCTCCTTGGCGGGCGTGCCGGGTTTGCCGGGATTGCTCGGACAGAAGACGCCGTGGCAGCCGTAGAGCCAGCCGTCCGGCCCCCAGATGAAGGTGTTCAACGTCTCGTGCGTGTCCGCCGCGTAGTCCCAACCGTCGAGCAGGATGCGCGGATCGCCCGAGGGCTTGGGCGCGTCGCCATCGGTGAAAGGCACGTAGAGCAGGTAGGGCGCGGCGCCGATCCACACGCCGCCGAAGCCGACCTGAAGGCCGCTGACGAGATTCAGGTTCTCCAGGAAGACCGTCTTGCGGTCGAAGGTGTGGTCGCCGTCCGTGTCTTCCAGGATGAGGATGCGGTCCGCGCCGCCGAAGATGTCCTTCACCTGCTCGGGCGTGGCGTTGGTGGACGCAGTTTCCACCTTGGGCGGATGGCCCCGGCGCTTGGGGTAGGTGATGCCCTCGGCCACCCAGACGCGGCCGCGATGGTCGAGGCAGAAGGCGATGGGCTGGACCACCTCCGGCTCGGCGGCGAAGACGTGCATCTTGAACCCCGGCGGCAATGTGGCCTTGGCGGCGGCGTCCTGGGGCGACAACCCGGCGAAAGCGACGACATCGGACGGCGGGGCGTCGGCGGCGACCAGAGAGCCGGCGAGGACGAGGCTGAGGAGCAGGGGGGAAAGGGAGTTCATGGGGAGAATGCTGAAAGGCTAAGGTTCCTGCCCTTCTCTCTCAATTGTTTGATGAATTCCTTGAGATCGCTTTGCTCAAGCGATTCATGGAGGAACTTAGGTTTGTCGATCAGGTGTTGGAAAAAATCGGCTGAATGACAAAGAACTTTTGGAATCCATTTGGTGAACTCCCAGTTGGCTTTGTCGGCATACAGGGCAGATCTAGCTAGGCAGATGTGAGCGATCGACTTGTTGATGCGGTTGCGGAGTTTGCGCTCAAGAAGTTTCTTTTTCTGAAAGCCATAGTCGGTCGCAACAACATCATCCCATGTCTCCTTTT
>CBFGQE010000400.1:0-3660 GCA_965650815.1 uncultured bacterium | reverse complement strand
GAGATGCCTTCGTCGAAGAGCTGGACCGTTGCGTTCAGTTCTTCCGGGATGAGCGCGGCCAGCGTGGTGAGGGTGAGCGGCTGGTAGCGGAGCGACTTCTTGAAGATGCCGCCGCGATGCCGGTAGAGCGGCCCTTTCGGGGAGATCAACGCGATCCTGGGTCGGCGTTTGTTCATGGCGGCCTCGGGCATGTCCGGTGGCGGAAGCAATAGGCGTCCGCCGGAACGGCCACAAGGGGAATAGCCGCCGCGCGCTTGCGGAAAATTCAATGGGCGCAGCGGTTCGCTCAATGGCAGCTCAACTTCCGCACCACAGACGCAGCTTCATGATGCCCACGGCCAGGGCGTAGCCGGTGGCCACATCCAGGAGGTGATGCTGATGCGTGAAGAGCGTCGAAACCGCGATCAATCCGCCCCAAGCCCGCAGCAGCCATGTCCCGACGACGGAGGCCCGCGTGGCCAGCGCTTCCAGGCAGATCACGCTCAGGGCGACGTGCAACGAGGGAACGAGGTTGTGGTCGAGGTTCAACCGGTCGGCGAAGGCGAAGAGCCCGTTCCAGAAGCCTGTGCTGTCCGGTGGCTGATACCCGAGCTTCGCGGGGAACAGCAGGAAGACCACGCCGGCCGCGGCGATGGCGAGGGAATGCCGCAGGGCCAGATCGGAAATCTCACACCGTGTGCGCAGGACGAACGGCACGGCCAGCAGCAGCGGCGTGATCGAGAGATAGGCCAGGGTGAACGCGGGCAGGAACGGGATCGCCAGTTCGGCTTCCAGATGGACGCGGAAACGGAGGTCGCGTTGCGCGGTGATCCAGTCCGTCCCTCCATAGACGAGGGCGAACCCAAGCGTGACCGCCAACGACACCAGCCATGCGAACCGCAGATGCTTCCAGCCGGGCCAAGCCAGAAACGGCCCGGTATTCGGCGGGGTGGATCGCGGGAAGGACATGGGTTGGTTCGCGGACTGCGGGAAGAAGCCTCCGCAGTTTTTCACCCGTCCTGCAAACGTCCATTTTGCGGCGGAGCATCCGCCGAGCACGGACGCAAAAAAGCCCGGCGACGTTTCCGCCACCGGGCTCGTTTGGAAGGCGGACGCGGGGCGTCCGGGAAACTACGGCACGCGGATCAGGAAGAACCGCACGGGCACCGACGGCGAAACCCCGTTGGTGAAGGAGAAGGCTCCGGTGCCGTTGAAGGAGCCGCCGCCGATCAGGGTCCAGTCGGCCAGGGGCGCGGCGACATTAGTGTGCGTCAGCACCGAATAGCCGCCCGCTGGCGTGCCGCCGGTGCCGCTCAGCACGATGTCGTTGCCGATGATCGTGACGCCGCCGATCTCCGGTTCGGTGGCGGAACCGGCGACAACGGAGAGCGTGCCGTCCAAGGCCAATCGGCTGGTGTCCCACGCTAGGCCCGGTCCGGGCATCGCGGGCGTGATCGCCGTGAACGCGCCGGTGACGGCGGCGGCACCGAAGAGCTGGACGCTGTCCCCGGCCACCAGGGCATCGCCCGCGAGGACGATTTCCAAAGTGCCGCCAAGCGTCAGGGTGGTGACGCCCGCGACGAGATCCGAAGCCACGGCCGCACCGGTCTTGCGCACATCCATGCGCGTGGTGCCGCCGAGCGTGAGGGCTTCGTTGATGGTCAAGGTGCCGAGGCCGTCGCCCGGTGCGAGCGTGCCGCCGCCGAACACCGTGACGGGCTCGGAGATCGTGCCCGAACCCGCGAGCGTGCCGCCGACCACGCGCACCGAGCCGACGCTCTGGATGCTGCCGTTCACCACCAGCCGGCCCGGCCCATAGACGATGGGCGTGACGGTCGCTCCGTTGGCCGAAGCGAGAACGTTGCCCGAGAGCAAGGTGTCGCCCGGGCCGTAGAAGCTCAGCGTGCGGCCGCCGGTCAAGGTGCCCTGGTATTGGATGTCGCCCGCGAAGTTCATCGCACCCGCGTCGGAGCGGAAGACGACGTTCGAGCCGCCGGTGAAGATGGCGACATTGCCCGAGAGCGTGTTGCTGCCCGCGAGGTTTTGGAACGTCGCGTTGGTGTTGTTGCGGCAACTGACCTCGAAGGCGGAGGTCACGGTGATCGCGCCGGCGGTGCCGTCGAGCTGGAAGGCCGAGCTGCCGCCGTTGTTGTTGCGGATGTAGGTGGTGGTGATGCCCGCCGGAAACGCGCCCGGAGTCGCCACGCGCACCGCACCCTGGTCGGTGCCGGTGCTGGAGGTGTCGATGTAGAACAAGCCGGAGAAGCTGTTCGCTCCGGCCAGCGACAGCACGCCGTTGCCGGTTTTGTTCACCGTGGCCGCGCCGCTGATCGGCGCGGGGATGGTGAAGGTCGCGCCGCCCGCCACGTCGAAGGTCGCCGTGGTGTCGAGCGTGATGCCCCGATTGGCCGAGAGCGTCACGTTGCTGACGGCGCCGAGTCCACCGCCGGCGGCCAAGGGCAGATACGCGTTGTCCAACGTGGCCGGCACGGAGCCGAAGCCGCGATCCGTCGCCACGCGCAGCACGCCGGTGATCGGCGGGAGCGGACCGGCGAAGGTGTTCGTCGCCATCAGCGTCCACGTGCCTCCACCGGTCTTGGTGAAGGTGGCCGCGCCGAGATTCACCGGTCCCCAGACCGTGCCGAAGCTGCCGCCGTCGCCCGCGAGCGTGAGCGCGCGGCCCACGCCGGAGATGCCCGCGGTGTTGGTCAGGTTCAGCGAAGCGCCGCCGTCCAGCTTGATGATCGCGTCCTCGGCCAGCGTGACCGCGCCGCCGAAGGTGGTCGGGCCGTTGAAGCCCTTGCGCAGCGCGCCGCTGCCATCGGGACCGCTGCCCGCGAGCACGAGGCTCTCCGCGCCGTAGTCCACGTTGGCCCCGATGTAGAGCTGCGCGTTGTTGCTCACGACGACCCCGGCATCGGTCGTGCCGAAGCTCTGCGCCGTTTGCGCGTTCAACGTGCCGAAAGCCACGACGGTGAGTCCCTGGAAGGAATTGCTGCCGGTGACGAGCAACGTGCCCGCGCCTTCCTGCACGAGGCCGCCGGTGCCGGTGATCGCCTGGGGCACGGCGAAGGCCGTCGAAGAACCGTCGCGGCTGAAGGCCAGCGTCCCGTGGTTCGTGACGGTGCCGAAGGTGCCGAGCGTGCCGGAAGCGCCGCCGTTGAAGATGTTGCCGATCTGCAACGTGCCGCCCGCGATCACCGTCGGGCCGGAGTAGGCGTTGTCCGTCTCCACGATCAAACGGCCGGTGCCGGACTTGGTCAGGCCCATCGTGCCGGAGAGCGATCCACCGCCGGCGGCGAAGGTGTAGTCCTGGGCCGAGCTCACCGTGACGGCGGAAGGAGCGACGGCTTCGGTCAATGACACGGGCTGCGAAGCGTCGCCCACGTCGGTGAAGGCCACCGCGTCGCCCTGGGAGAAGAAGTCCAGCGCGGCGGAGGGAAGGTTGGTCCAGTTCGGCGACGTGGTGTTCCAGGAAAAGTCCGTGCCGCCCAACCAGGTCAACGACTGCGGCGATCCGACAATCGTCATCGTCACGCGCTTCGGTGAAGCGGCCGAGTCCACGCCGAAGGCGACGGTGTAGCGGTTGCCCAGCACCGGCGCGACGAGGTCGCTGGCGGGATTGCCGGAGATGCTGCCCGTGACCTGGAACAGCGTGTAGGTGCCGGGACTGGGCACGCC
>CBFGQE010000399.1:0-3681 GCA_965650815.1 uncultured bacterium | reverse complement strand
AGATGTAGCCTTCGAACCCGTAGCCCTCGCAGTAAGAGTGGATGAGGGTTTCGCCTGCCACTTTGGACGCGGCATAGAGCGACGTCTGGATGGGAAAGGGGCAGTTCTCCGGCGTGGGAATGATCTCGGCCTCGCCATAGACGGAGCCGGTGGAGGAGAAGGCGATGCGCTTGATGCCGTTGGCCCGCATGGCTTCCAGCACGTTGAAGGTCGCGAGCGTGTTTTGCTCCAGATCCTTGCCCGGATGCTGCAGGCCGAAGCGGACGTCGGCGTTGGCGGCGAAGTGGACCACCGTGTCGCATCCCGCCATAGCTGCGGTGAGCTGGTCGAGGTCGAGGTTGTCGCCGACGACGAGCTTGAAGGACGGATTTTTCTCCGCCCCGGCCAGGAACTCGGATTGGCCGGTGGAGAAGTTGTCCCAGCCGTCGACCTCTTTGCCCTGGGAGAGAAGCAGGTCCGCCAGGCTGCTGCCGATGAACCCGGCCGCGCCGGTGATGAAGACTTTTTGCATTTGAACTCGTGGATTGATTCCGCGCGCTAGACCCAGACGACGCCGATGCCGCCCCAGCCCTGCTTCGGATCCTCGATGAATTCGCGATGCTTGGGATACTTGGCCTTCAGCTCGGCCCAGAAGCGGTCCACCTCGCAGCGGATCTCCGGCGGATGCACGCAAATGTCGTGCAGCGCGATCAATCCGCCGGGGCGCACCAGCGGGGCGAAACGCTCGAAGTCCATCTTCACGCCGTCATAGGTGTGGTCGCCGTCAATGAAGAGGAAATCGAGCTTTTGCCCGTCCAACCGCGCCTTGGCCTTCTCCAGCGATTCCGGAGCGTGGGAGTCGGCCCGCAGCAGGTGGATCTTTTGTCGTGGTTGAGCAAAGGACTTATAGAGATGGGTTCGCCAGTAGGGATAGCCGCCGCCATGGATGCCGCCCGGGAGGTCAACACTCACCAAGGTGGCATCGGCCTTGGCCATCTGACACCAGAGGAAAAACGTCCCGCCATTGGCTGTTCCAATCTCCAGCACGGCTTTGGGTCGCTCTTGGGCCACGAGTTCCAGCATCCCGAGAATTTCGCTTCGGACTTGTCCAGGGCGGAAGAGCCCCCCGGCGGCTTCCCACGCTTCCTCCAGAGCCGCTGCCGGAGCCGGCAGCGGTTTTCGAGTCATGGTCATCAGCCGACCAAACTGGAGCAGCTGGTTCCCATACTGGCCGACTTTGCGAAAGGCCGATCCAAGTCCTTCTTGGCGGACGGTGCGAAAAAAAACGCTCAGTTCGTAGCTCATGGACGATCTCTTTCCGGCTAGTTAGCCGAGGCCGCGTCCAACACAAAAGAATTACTTCCGGAGACCTCCACTGGTGCCGAACCTCACAAGGATCAGCTCTTTCCAGCCGCCTCCGCCGCTTTCACCCGCTGGTCCCACCACGCCCGGTCCACGGGGCGGTAGAGCGTGCAGCCCTGGCAGGTCTCGGGCCGTTTCCCGTCGTAGAAGCCCCGGATCACGTTCCAGGCCCGGTCGCTCTTGGAGATTTCCTCCAGCGTCTGCTCCTTCAGGTTGCCCACGACCATGTCGTCCATGTCCGTGGTCTTGATGCGGCAACCGCACATGCGGACGCTGCCGTCGTGGCGGATCAGGTAGCCGAACAGCGCCACGCAGGGCACGTTCACCGGCTCCGGCGTGGACCACATGCGCATGGTGCCCACCGTTTCCTCAGGCTTGATCGTGCCGCCCCAGTTGTCGAAGCCGGTGGTGAAGTTGATCCGCATCTTGCGCGAGAAAAACGGCCGGATCTTCTCCCGGAAATCCTTCGAGCGGATGATCGCGCTGGGCTTCTCGCCGTTGCGGAACCGGATCACGACCGAGAGCGGTTCGCCCTTCGACCGGTTGTATTCCAGCAGATGATGCACCCCGGAGATCATGGCGTCGTATTGGTTCACGCCGTAGATCCGCTCATACATCGCCTTGTCCGTGCCAGGCGCGCTGATGTAGACGGCCGTCATGCCGGAATCGACCAGCTTTTTGTAGGTCTCGTTCCGGTCCAGCAGAATGCCGTTGGTCGTCAGGGAAAGCTCCTTGATCCCGGCCTTCACGGCGAAGGCGATCTTGTCCAGCAGCCCCGGGTCCACCAGCGCGTCGCCCACGGTGTGCGTCAGGTCCATGCTGGTGCCGCCCGCCGCGAGCCATTCGGTCACGGCCTTCTCGAAGACCGCCTGCGACATGACGCCGGTCTTCAGCGTCTTGTTCGCCACCACCTTGGGATAGGCGCAGAAGACGCACTTGGCGTTGCAGACGCTTGTGACGCCGGTGATCAGGTTGGACGAAGGCAGCAGATGACGGTGTTTGTGGACCTCTTCCGGCTCCACGCGGTTGCTGGAAGCCCGCCGGGCCCGGATCTTGGCCCAGCGTTCCTGCAGGTGGAATCCCAGCCCATAGACCAGGTCCGCCAAGACCCCGTTGCCATGCACGGCATGGAACACGGCGGCGCTGAGCTTCGACATCATGGACGGGCACCCTAGGTTTCGCGGACGGGCGAGTCAATCGACCGACTGGTCACGCCTTGCCGAGAATCTCCCTCAGAGCAGCCAGGCAGCGGGTGTTTTCATGAGAGGTGCCGACGGAGATGCGGATCCATTCCGGCAGGCCGTAGCCGGCCATTGGGCGGACAATGATGCCGCGTTTCTGGAGCTCGCCGAAGACTTTCGCGCCGTCGCCCACGCGCACGAGGACGAAGTTTCCGGCGGACGGAACGAATTCGAGGCCCATCTGGCGGAACGCCCCTTCCAGCAAGTCCAGACCTTGCCGGTTGTTGTGGCGGGTGGCGGCGAGATGTTCCGAGTCGTCCAGCGCGGCCAAAGCACCGGCCTGGGCAATGGCGTTGATGTTGAACGGCTGGCGGACCTTCTCCAACGCGGAGATCAACGCGGGCGAACCGATGCCATAACCGAGGCGCAGCCCGGCGAGGCCGAAGATCTTGGAGAACGTCCGCATCAGCAGAATGTGCGGGTGCGTGCCGGCGCGGATCAGCGGGAGGAGATCAACGGGGTCGTTCAGGAACTCGATGTAGGCTTCGTCCATCACCAGCAGCACGTGCTCGGGCACGGCGGCGAGGAAGGAGGTGACTTCGTCGCGGGTGGCGAGGGTGCCGGTGGGATTGTTCGGATTGGCCACGAAGACCACGCGCGTCTGCGGCGTGATCGCGGCGGCCATTGCTTCCAGATCATGGCCGAGGCCCTTAGCCGGAACGGTGATGACGTCGGCACCCATCATCTTCGCGACGATGGGGTAGATGGCGAAGCAGTATTGGGAGACGACGATGTTCGAGCCCGGGCCCATGAAGGCGTGGCCGATGAACTCGATGATCTCGTTGGAGCCGTTGCCGAGGATCAGGTTCCCGACCTCGACGTCCAGCTTCTCGGCCAAGGCGCGCTTCAAATAGAAGGCGTTGCCGTCGGGGTAGAGGTGTAGATTGCGGACGACCTGCTCCATCGCGACCACGGCCTTGGGCGAAGGGCCGAGGGGGTTCTCGTTCGAGGCCAGCTTGATGATGGACTTGGCTTCCAAGCCGAGTTCGCGTGCGACCTCCTCGATGGGACGGCCGGGTTGATAGACGGGCAGCGTGGCGAGCGGGGGATTGGGTTGGGGAGGCATGGGGGATGGGGGGTCCTAATCTTAGTCTTCTTC
>CBFGQE010000398.1:0-3681 GCA_965650815.1 uncultured bacterium | reverse complement strand
CGCTTTCTGCGGATCAATCCGCCGGGCTCACCACTTCAACCCGTGGAGATACTTCAGCGTCTGCGGAATCTGCTCTCCCGCCACGACGCTCTCGTCCTCGATGAAATACTGGGTCACGCCGCTCTTTTCGGCGGCCTTGAGGATGGCCTTCCAGTCCATCTGGCCGGTGCCTGCCACGACGTTGTTCGATACGTCGGCGTGGCCGCTCTTGGAGCCGAGGGCGAGGCCCTTCTTCATGTCCTTGATGTGCATCAGCTCCCAGCGGCCGGGATATTTCTCCAGCCATTTCACGGGGTCTTCGCCGGGATGCACGACCCAGAAGACGTCCATCTCGAAGGCCACCAGTTTCGGATCGGTGCCCTTGATGATGAGGTCCATGAAGGTGCCGTCGCCGTGCCGGATGAACTCGTAGCCGTGGCAGTGGTAGAAGAACTTGATGCCTTGCTTGGCCAAAGCGGCACCGGCCTTATTGAAGACCTCGATCGCGTCCTTGGCCTCCGCTTCGTCGAATTCTCCCTGATGGGAGATCCACGCGCAGCCGGCGTATTTCAGGCCCAGTTCAGCGGCCTTCTTGGCGACGCCTTCGGGGTCTTTCTTGTATTCGTCGTAGCCGAAGTGGCCGCTGACGGCGGTCAGGCCGTGGGCTTTGAGCATCTCGGAAAACTTCTCGGCGGAAAGGTTGTAGGTGCCGGCCAGCTCGACCTGCTTGATGCCGAAGGACTGCACCTTGGCCAGCGCCTCGGGCACGCTCTTGGTGAAGTCGGCGCGCAGGCTGTAGAGCTGGAGGCCGACGGGATGTTTGAGGCCGGATTCCGCAGCCTGGATCTGGCCGGCGGCGGACAGCACGAAGGCGGCCGCGAGGGAGGCGAAGAGAGGTTTCACGCCGGAGAGTGAATCCGGTCGGACAAACCTTGGGAAGACCCATCCTTTGAGGACGGCCATCCGCTTCACCGTTCCGCAATCGCCATCAAACAACCATCGCTTGACTCCGTTCCCATCTTTGTTTAACCATTTGGTTAAATACAAAACAGCGCATGGCCGTCGATCATCTCAGCAACACCTTCGCCGCCCTGGCCGATCCCACTCGCCGCGCCATTCTCGCCCGGCTTTCGCAGGGAGAAGCTTCGGTCACGGAACTGGCGGAGCCCTTCCGCATGAGCCTGCCCGCCGTCTCCAAGCACCTCCGCGTGCTGGAGCGCAGCGGCCTCATCAGCCGGACCCGCACCGCCCAGTGGCGGCCTTGCCGGTTGAAGGCGGAGCGGATGAAAGAGGCCGTCGATTGGCTGGAGCACTACCGGAAGTTCTGGGAAGCCAGCCTCGACCGTTTGGACGATTACCTGAAGGAAATGCAGAAAGACCAACCCGCTCCATGAACACCGCCACCCCCACGAACAACACCCGCTCCGAAGTCGTCCTCACCCGCGTCTTCGCCGCTCCCATCCAACGCGTCTGGGACGCGCTCACCACGCCCGCCGCGATGGCGAAGTGGTATTTCGACGTCCCGGACTTCCGCCCCGAAGTGGGCTGCCAGTTCGGCTTCGTCTGCGACCACGAAGGCCACCGCTGGGTCCACGAATGCCGCGTGACCGAAGCCACCCGGCCGACCCGTTTGGCCTACACGTGGCGCTACCCGGACCACCCCGGCGAATCGCTCGTCACCTTCGAGCTGACGGCCGAGGGTTCTCAAACACGTCTCACCCTGCGCCACACCGGCCTCGACACCTTCCCGAAGATCCCGCAGTTCGACCGCGCCAACTTCAACGAAGGCTGGACCGACCTCATCGGCAACCAGCTCAAGGCCTATCTCGAAGGCACCATCGCCCAATGAGCGTGGACTCCGAGATCGTCTCCAACCGTCGGGTGAACGCCTCGTGCGCCGCTGTCTGGGAACATCACACGGACCCGGCCAAGCTCACCTTGTGGTGGGGCCCAACGGGCTTCACCAACGAGTTCGAGACCTTCGAACTCCGTCCGGGCGGCGCATGGCGTCTGGTCATGCGCGGTCCGGACGGCGCAGCCTTTCGCCTGGAAAAACGATTCGTCGAAGTGCTCCCGCCCGAGCGCCTCGTCCATGACCATCTCGATCCGGTCCACGCCTTCCGCATGACTGTCACCTTGGCCGACGATGCCGGAGGCACGCGGATCACGTGGCGGATGCGGTTCGATTCGGCCGAGGAGTTCGCTCGGGTGAAGGACTTCATCACCGCCGCCAACGAACAGAACTTCGACCGCCTGGAAACGCTCCTCGCTGCCATTCCCTGACCCGCGTCCATGCATCTCTCCGAATCGATCCACGAACCGTCGGCCCCCAACGAAATCCGCATCTCCCGCGTCTTCGACGCCCCGCGTGACCTCGTCTGGCGCGCCATGACCGATCCGAAACACGTCGTGAACTGGTGGGGCCCCGTCGGCTTCACCACGACCATCGAGATCATGGACGTCCGCCCCGGCGGCGTATGGAAGCACGTGATGCACGGCCCCGACGGCACGAACTATCCGAACAAGAGCATCTTCCAGGAGGTCGTCGCGCCGGAGCGCCTCGGTTACTCCCACGGCGGCGGCAAGGAAGAGGGCGGCAAAGGGGCCCGCTTCACCGCCACCTGGTCGTTCGACGCGCTGGAGGCCCGGAAGACCAAGCTGACCATTCACATGGTCTTCCCCTCCGCCGAAGCCCGCGACTTCGTCGTGAAGGAATACGGCGCCATCGAAGGCGGCAAACAGACGCTCAGCCGCTTGGCGGGTTATCTGCCGTCGATGCCGACGGTGTGAAGGCCACATGACTGCCGCTGAATTTCGCACCATCGCCTTGGCCCTGCCCGGGGCCACCGAATCTTCCCACGGTGGCCATCCGGACTTTCGTGTCGCTGGCCGCGTCTTCGCCTCGCTCGGCGCGCCGGACGACGAGTGGGGCATGGTCGCGCTCACTCCCGAAGAACAGGCGCAAAGACTCGCCCAATTCCCCAAAGCATTCCGCCCCGCCGCCGGGGCATGGGGGAGGCGCGGCTACACCGCCGTGCTTCTGGCCTCGGCGGATGCGCAGGCCATCCAGCAGGTCCTGGCCGCAGCCCACGAAACGGCCCGGCGAAAAAAATCGCGGAAAACCTGAACCGCTTGTCCCGGGAGGGTTGCGCCGTTCGTCCTATCGGTGAACAAAGACACGAACCAGCCCCACCATGAGCCAACCTTCCTTTTCCTCCTCCCGCGAACTCGTCCTCACCCGCGACGTCGATGTCCCCCGCGAAAAGCTCTGGCGCGGCTGGACCGACGTCGAGCTGATGAAGCAGTGGTTCGTCCCCAGGCCGTGGTCCATCGCCTCGGCCGAAATCGACCTCCGTCCGGGCGGCTCCAGCCGCATCGTCATGCGCAGCCCGGAAGGGCAGGAGTTCCCCAATCTCGGCGTGTATCTTGAAGTCGTGCCGAACGAGCGGCTGGTCTTCACCGACGCCTACACCCGCGCCTGGGAACCTTCGGAACATCCCTTCATGACCGGCATCATCACCTTCGAGGATCTCGGAGGAGGCCGAACCCGCTACACCGCCCGCGTGGTGCACTGGACCGCCGCCGACCGCGAGAAGCACCAGGCGATGGGCTTCCACGAAGGCTGGGGCAAATGCCTCGATCAACTGGTCGAACTGATGTCCGCGAAGTGATCCGTTTCACCCCAACCTATCCCATGCGCTT
>CBFGQE010000397.1:0-3686 GCA_965650815.1 uncultured bacterium | reverse complement strand
CGTTCCGTAGGCGCGAAGATCGCGTCCCGCCTTAACGCTCGGCACCGATGGGGCAGGCCCCATCTACAATACGGACTCCGGAGCCGAATCTTTCACGCCGCCGCTTGGTTTGCCGTCTGGGCGAGTTGCTTGGCTTCGTCGAACCCGACGACGTTTGGCTCTGAGGGAGCCTCCAGAGGGTGATTTTTGGCCAAGAGGTCGTCGAGAGCTGCGGCACCGCATCAAGGCTCTTTCCGGGAGTCGTTGGCGTCGCAGATGTCGCGGTTTTCCCCCAAGCAAGAACGCTTCGGAATAAGTCCCTTCGATGATGATGTGGCGGGTCGTTTCGTGCTTATCTGCGGAAACCTCACGGGCGATCTTGAGTCGGCTGAATACTCGATCCGCGTCGATGCTGCTCCCTCCGGTGATGACGGTTGCGTTCATGGTGTCTTCGAGTTGAGTTGTTCGCCATCCCCGAAAGACCCAATTCCGGTTGCCAAAGGTTGCCGGAATTGACCGATTGAACCTGATAAAACCGCCTTGCTTGCGATTGCGCTAGCGGAGCGGCGTTTGTTGGAGGCGCCTGTTTTCGAGGCTTTAGGAAGTGGTGCCAGAGGGGAGAGTCGAACTCCCGACCAAAGGCTTATGAGTCCTCTGCTCTACCACTGAGCTACTCTGGCAACCAGCGGGCGTGTTGTTTCGGGGATTTCTCGGGGCAAGTCAAACCTCGATTTGTTGCCCGAAAGACCCGGCCGAGCGACCCGGTGAATCACGCGAGTTCGATGCCGACGGGGCAATGGTCGGAGCCGAGCACTTTGGGCAGGATGTAGGCACGTTTCAGCTTGGGGCGGAGCGCGCGGCTGATCATCACGTAGTCGATGCGCCAGCCGACATTTCGGCTGCGGGCACCGCCCATCGGGCTCCACCAGCTGTAGTGGCCGCCGCCTTTCTCGAACTCCCGGAAGGTGTCCACGAAGCCGGATTCGACGACCTTGGTGAACCCGGCGCGTTCCTCGGGGGTGAAGCCGTGGTTCTTCACGTTGGCCTTGGGATTGGCCAAATCGATCTCAGTATGGGCGACGTTCAGATCGCCGCAGAAGATGACCGGCTTCGTCTTCTCCAAACCCTTCAAGTAGGCGAGAAAGTCTCGGTCCCACTCCTGGCGATAGGGCAGGCGGGTGAGTTCGCGCTGGGAGTTGGGGACATAGACGTTGACCAGAAAAAACTCGGCGAATTCGGCGGTGATGACCCGGCCCTCGCGGTCGTGATGATCGTGGCCGATGCCGAGCGTCACCTTTTTGGGAGCGGTTTTGCTGAAGATGGCGGTGCCGGAATAGCCCTTCTTTTCCGCGCTGTTCCAGCAAACGGAGTAGTGGCCGGGCCAGACGGGTTCGACATCGGCTGGTGCGCACTTGGTCTCTTGGAGACAGAGGATGTCGGGATCTTCGGCGGCGAGGAATTCGAGGAAGTTCTTCTTCAGCACGGCGCGCAGGCCATTGACGTTCCACGAGAGCAATTTCATGGGCGGATGCTGGCGGCCGCCCACGGGAGAGGCCAAGCGGGAAACCTCACCGCGCCAGTTTGCGGCGGCGGAATTCGGTCGGCGTCAACCCCGTGGCGGAATGGAAGGCCCGGGTGAACGCGCTGTGGTCGTAGAAGCCGCAGGCGTGGGCCACGTCGGCGATGGGCCGGCCGGGTTCCAGCAACAGCCGCGTGGCGGCGGCGAGGCGGGTCTGGGTGATGAGCTGGCTGGGCGTGATGCGGTAGATGCGTTTGATGATCCGGGCGAAACGCACCTGGCTGAGACCGGCTTCCTTGGCCAAGAGCGCGGGAGTGACGGCGTCGGGATAATGACGGTCCAAGTATTCCAGCGCCTTGGTCAAACCGGGCGGGATCTTCGAGGTGTCGTTGGGCGCGGTCAGGTCGCGGGAAATGCCGATCAAACCGATGACCTGCCCTTGGGGATCCAGCAGCGGGAGCTTGGTGGTCAGGCACCAGCCGGCGCGGCGATTGGCGTGCCAGTGGAGTTCCAGCCGGTCGATGACGGGTTTGCCCTGGTTCAACACCTCGGCGTCCTGCACGCGGTATTGTTCAGCGAGTCCGGCGGGAAAGATCTCGGTGACGGTCCGGCCGAGGAGCTCGGTCTTGTCCTGGAGGCCGACGCGGAGCACGAGCGACTGGTTCACGGCGATGTAGCGACCTTGCCGGTCCTTCACAAAGAACGCCGTGTCGGGCACGTGGTTAAATAGGTCCTCCAGCACCGGGTAGGGCGCGCCGGTCAGGGCCTGGTGCGAAATCGACGCGGACGGGGCGGCGGCTTTTGTGACGGTTTTCACGTTGGACGGCGAATCGGGACCAAGACGCGGCGGACGGTGCGGAACAGATTTCTGAGACCGCCGGTAACGGCTGCAACGCCCGGCCGGTCTCCGTTCAAGCCATGAAGACCCGGATCATCGCCATCGCGCATCTCGAGTGCAACCAGCCGGCTATTGCGTGTGGCAGCGCCCGGCGTTCGTCAAGCCACGAAGGGTTCGACGCAGCGCTGCTCGACGGAGCTCCCGTCGCGGAGGCGAAGCCTTCTCGTGCCAACCGGTCCACCTCGCGCTTGGGCTACGTGGCCTTCGTCGCGGCCGCGCCCAAGGCGGCGGTGCGGGCGACGCTTTCGCTGCTACTTTTGACCACGGGCCTGACGGCGTGGGGGCAGGGGAGCAAGGCAGACTACGAACGCGCCTTCAGCCTCCGTCCGCGCTTCGAGGGCAAGGTGCTCAACGCCACCGTGGACGCGGAATGGCGGACCAATTCGGCACGGTTCTGGTATCGCCGCCAAACCTCCACCAATACCGGCGAATACGTCCTGGTCGACGCCTCGGCCGGAACGCGCGCTCCGGCCTTCGACCATGCGAAGCTGGCGACGGCGCTGGGCTCGGCGACGGGCACGGCGGTCGCGGCGGACCAGCTCAATCTCAGCCGACTGGGCTTCACCGAAAGCGGCGCCGCGCAGTTTCGTTTCCAGGGCAAGGGCTGGGAGTTCGATCCGGCTACGGGCCAATTGAACCAGACCCAGCTCTCCGCGCCCGCTGCGAACCGGGTATCCCGGGAGCGTGCCCGGGCCAGCGTGCGGACCGGCGACAACACGACGCTGAACTTCGTCAACAACAGCACCAACACGGTCGAGCTGTTCTGGGTGGACACGGGGGGCGACCGCAAGAGCTACGGCCAGATCGAGCCCGGCGGATCGCACTCGCAGAACACCTACAGCGGCCACATCTGGGTGGTGATGGCCGGGGATCGCGCGCTCGGCTACTACGAAGCGTCGGACGATCCGGCCTCGGTGGACATCTCGGACGATCCCGGCCCCGAACCAACCATGCGCGGGCGCGGAGGCAGACGCGGCCCCGGCGGCGCTCCGGGGCGTTCTCCCGATGGCAAATGGACCGCGTCGATCCGCGACCACAACGTCGTGCTCCGCGCCACCGAGGGTGAGGCGGAGCTGGTCCTAAGCAACGACGGCTCAAAGGACTTTCCCTACACCCGTCAGATTTTCTGGTCGCCCGACAGCCAGAAGCTCGTCGTGGTCCGCCAGGAAGAAGTCGAGGAGCGGAAGGTCTACATCGTGGAATCGTCTCCGGAGGACCAGGTCCAGCCGAAGCTCCGCACGCTCGACTACGCGAAACCCGGCGACCGTTTGGCCCAGTCCCGACCCGTGC
>CBFGQE010000396.1:0-3700 GCA_965650815.1 uncultured bacterium | reverse complement strand
GTGCTCGACGCCACCACCGGCATGAACGCGCTCAACCAGGCGCGCGAGTTCCACAAGATCGTGCCGCTCACCGGCCTCGTGATCACCAAGCTCGACGGCACGAGCAAGGCCGGGATGGTCGTGGCCATCCAGAAGGAGCTGGGCATCCCGGTGAAGTTCATCGGCGTGGGCGAGCAGAAGGACGATCTCCAGCCCTTCAACGCGAAGGAGTTCGCCGAGGCGCTGTTCAGCGACAAGGGCGCGGAGAGCTGAAGCGGCGGAAACGTCGAACTGCCAACACTGAACTCTAAAGGACGGCCCCGGCCTGCCTTCAGAGTTCGGCGTTGAATGTTCAGCGTTCGATGTTTCCCCTCATCGGCAGTCGCCCTCTTGCCTCCGCTTCCCGGAATCGGCTACGGTCCCCATCTCGATTTTCGACGGCGGCGTGTCCGCCGTTTCTTTTTTGCCGCGAACAACCAACCGACAACGGACACCACGATGGCCCATCTCAACGACAATTACCTGAAGCTCAAGGCCGGCTACCTCTTCCCCGAGATCGCCCGCCGCGTGAAAGCCTTCACCGACGCCAATCCCGACGCCGCCAAACGCCTCATCCGCTGCGGCATCGGCGACGTCACCGAAGCGCTGCCGAACGCCGTCGTCCAGGCCCTGCACAAGGCCGTCGATGAAATGGCCACCCGCGCCACCTTCCGCGGCTACGGTCCGGAACAGGGCTACGAATTCCTCCGCACCGCCATCGCCCAGAACGAATTCCGCGCCAAGGGCCTCGACGTGGCCGACGACGAGATCTTCGTCTCCGACGGCTCCAAGTGCGACTGCGGCGCGATCCTCGACATCCTCGGGCACCAGAACAAGCTGGCCATCAGCGACCCCGTGTATCCCGTCTACGTGGACACGAACGTGATGGTAGGCCACACCGGCGAAGCCGACGCCAACGGCGCCTACGCGGGCCTCATCTATCTGCCCTGCACCCCGGAGAACGGTTTCATCCCCGAGCCGCCCGCCGAACACGTCGATGTCATCTACCTCTGCTCGCCCAACAACCCGACCGGCGCCGCCGCCACCCGCGCGCAGCTGGAGGCCTGGGTGAAATACGCCCTGGCCCACAAGGCGATCATCCTCTTCGACGCCGCCTACGAGGCCTACATCAGCGCCCCCGACGTGCCGCACTCCATCTACGAGATTCCCGGCGCGCGCGACTGCGCCATCGAGTTCCGCAGCTTCTCCAAGCACGGCGGCTTCACCGGCGTCCGCTGCGCCTACACCGTCGTGCCCAAGTCGCTCAAGGCCGCCAATGCCAAGGGCGAATTCCTGCCGCTGCATCCGCTGTGGAACCGCCGCATGAGCACCAAGTTCAACGGTGTCTCCTACATCGTGCAGCGCGGCGCGGAAGCGCTCTTCAGCCCCGAAGGCAAGGCGCAGGTCGCCGCGCTCATCGAGCACTACATGGGCAACGCCAAGATCCTGCGCGAAGGCGCGGCCAAGGCCGGTCTCACCGTCTATGGCGGCGTGAACGCGCCCTACATCTGGGTGAAAACCCCGGCCGGTGTCGGCAGCTGGCAGGCCTTCGACAAGATCCTGACCGAGGCCAACGTCGTCATCACCCCGGGCGCCGGCTTCGGCTCGAAGGGCGAAGGCTACTTCCGCATCAGCGCCTTCAACAGCCGCGCCAACGCCGAGGAAGTGGCGAAGCGGATTCAGGCGCTGAAGTGGTAGCCCGCTGATCCTTCTCGTTCTCCCTCTCGTCCTGGGTCCACCGGGGCGGGAGGGAGTTTTTTTCAACGGCAAGGAGATTGCCGAAACGCAGACGCTTCCGTCCGCGCTCCCACTCAAAGCAACAGCTCCGGTGGAGCCACTTCGATCTTCGCCGCCAGTTCCGCCGGGATCGGGCTGGCGGCCATCTTGCCGTCGGTGCCCTTCACCACACAGACGACGGTGAGCTTTCCCACGGCGATCACGGCGGGTTCGCCGACTTTGCGGAACTGGAATTGGTAGCCGAGCGACTTGCTGCGCCTTTCCGTCACCATCAGCCGCACCTCCACCTCGTCCTCGAAGCGCAGCGGCTGCTTGAAGTCGCAGCTCGCGTGGACCCGCGGCCAGCCCACGGGCGGATCGGTCTGTGTGGTGACGATGGAAAAGCCGAGCGAGCGGAAGAAGGCGTGCTCCGCCGTCTCCATGAAGCGAAAGAAGTTCGAGTAGTGCATGATCCCGGCCATGTCGGTCTCGGAGAATTCGACACGGCGGGTGATGGTGAACTCGTGCGGCACGGCGCGATGCAACCAGAGCCGGAACGGCGGCTCAATACGGCAATCCCACCGCGCGTGCGAAGATCCGGAACGTCTCCTCCGTGGCCATCCCCAGGAAACGGCCCACGGCCGGGATGTTGACCAGCACGATGAGGATGATGAACCCGAACTGCGCGATCTGGTGGAACGTCTGCTCGGAGATGCCGAACAGGTAGCGCGCGACGTGCGAACCATCGAGCGGCGGCACCGGGATCAGGTTCAGGTAGGCGAGGAAGATGCTGAGCTGGGCCAGCCGCAGCAGCGTCTCGGCCGGGTCCGGGATTCCCGCCAGCAGGAACACCTTCACCAGCGCCAAGGCAAACACCGCCAGCACCAGGTTCATCGCGGGTCCAGCCAGCGCGATCCACATGCCGTCCTGCAACCGGTTCTTGAGCCGCGCCGGATTGAACGGGACCGGTTTGCCCCAACCGAACATGAACCCGCTCATGCCGGAGCTGGCGGCTCCCATGAGCAACGTTCCCAAGGGCAGCACCACCGTGCCGATCAGCTCCATGTGCGCCACGGGATTGAGCGTGATGCGCCCGAGCAGCCGCGCCGTGTCGTCCCCGCGCTTCCACGCCACGTAGGCATGCGCCGCCTCGTGGAACGTGATGATCACGATGAAGCAGAGGAAATTCTGCGCGATTTCGATGAGGAGGTTGGTGGACATCGGCGCTGGAGGGTAGCACGCCCCGATCAGGGACGAAGCGGGTTTTTCAGGCCTGCGCTGCCGCCAATAGCCGCTCCACCTTCTCCACGTCCGCCGGCACGTCCACGCCCACGCTGTCGTAGTCCACCGTCACCACGCCGATAGCGACGCCGTGTTCCAAGGCGCGGAGCTGTTCCAGCTTCTCCGCGTTCTCCAACGGAGACACGGGATGCTTCACGATGTCCAAGAGCGTCTGGCGGCGAAATCCGTAGATGCCGAGATGCTTCAGGAAAGGGAAGGCAGCGAGCTGCTCGGGCGACGGCTTCGCGGCGAAGTCGCGCAGGTAGGGAATCGTCCGACGAGAGAAGTAGAGCGCGCGGCCGTTCGTGCCGACGACGACCTTGACCACGTTCGGGCTCTCGAACTCCTCCACCGAACGGATGGGCGTGGCGGCGGTGGACATCTCGAAGCGCTCCAGCGCCCCGGCCACGGCGTCGATCACCGCCGGGTCCATCAACGGCTCGTCGCCCTGGATGTTCACCACCGCATCGCAGCCCACTCGGGCCGCCACCTCGGCGATGCGGTCCGAGCCGCTGGGATGGTCGTCGCGGGTCATCTCCACGCGGCAGAATTTCCGCGCCACGGCGGCGATGCGCTCGTCGTCCGTGGCGACGATCACCTCGCTCAACGACTTCGCGAGCTGGCAGCGTTCGACGACGTGCTGGACGAGCGGCTTGCCCGCGATGGGATGCAGCGGCTTGGCCGG
>CBFGQE010000395.1:0-3724 GCA_965650815.1 uncultured bacterium | reverse complement strand
CGCCTGATCGAGGTCTATTCCGACGAGAACGACCTCGTCCTCGACCCCTTCGCCGGGTCCGGTTCGACCGGAGTCGCTGCCCGCGAAAGCGGCCGCCGCTTCCTCCTCATCGAGCAGGACCCGACCTACCACCAGGCCGCCAGCAAACGCCTCGGCCTCTGACCCCAACCACGCCTTCCCGTTCAACGGGAAGGCTTTTCATTTGTCCCTCCCTCCCCCAGATCCACCTCGAACTCCACCCTGCAAAAGGGCAAAGAACGAACCCGGTTGCCGTATCGCCGGCGTCGCGCCGGCGAGGACCCGCTTCCTGACGGAGGACGTCCAAGCAAGCGCGACGCTTGCGACACGGCCGGCTGGAAGCCGGCGCTACGACAGCTCGGCCGGAGCCTTCGCTCTACCATCACCGCGCCAGCAGCACTTCGACGGCCTTCTCCAATTGGAGGTCGCGGCCCTGGGCCACGGAGGCGGGGTCGTTGTAAACCTCCACGTCGGCCGGGAGCGTCATGTTCTCCAGGTAGTTCCCGGAGCGGTCGATCACGCCGACCTGCGGGATGCCGAAGTAAAGCGTGCGGTCCATCTGCGTCTCCCACCACACGGCCGTGCCGGTGCCGGCCACGGGCGTGCCGATGAGCGGTCCGAGCCCGAGCGTCTTGTAGAGCAGCGGGAACATGTGCGCGTTCGAGTAGTTGCTCTCGCTCTGGAGCACGACGGACTTCTTCGTCCACTTGAACATCGGGTCGCGGCCGATGACGACGTCGCGCGGCTTGTAGGTGAAGTAGTCCTGTCCGCGCAGCAGATCGACGAGGTCGTCGTGCAGCCAACCGCCGCCGTTGAAGCGCGTGTCCACGACCAAGCCTTCTTTGCCGCTGTTGCGTCCCAGCACCTCGGCGAAGGTGTCGCGGAAGCTGGCGTCGTTCATCGACTTCACATGCACGTAGCCGAGCTTGCCGCCGGACAGGCGGTCCACCTCCTCGCGCCGGGTGCGGACCCAGCGCTCGTAGAGCAGGTTGTCCTCCGCGCCTTTGCTGATCGGCTTCACCGTCTCTTCCCAGCGCTTGTCGGTCGCGGGATCGAACAGCGCGACCAGCGTGGGATCGCCCGCGCGGCGATTGAGCAGCACGTCGGGATCGGTTGAAGGCGTCAGCACCACGTCGTTGATGCGTTCGATCACGGTGTTGGAACGGACCTGCGACGCGGCGGTGTCGAACGGGCCGCCGCGAATGACTTCGGTGATGCGCAGGCCGGGACCGGCGAACTTCAGGTCGTAGAAGAGGCCCAGGGTAGCGGTCACATCACCGTTGTTGCGCGGGGCGCGATAGCCCGCGCCGGTGTGCGACGCGTCCAATTCGCCCAGCAGTTCACTGAGTAGCTCGGCGAAGTCCCAGTTGTTGTCGATGTCGGGCAGGAAGCGCTCGTAGTTCGTCCGATAAAAGTGCCAGTCCACGTTGTGCAGGTTCGTCACGTAGAACTTCCGCAACACCTGCCGCCAAGCGTGCTCGAACATGTAGTCGCGTTCCTTGGCGCGGTTCAGCGTCATCTCGCCCGAGTAGGACACGCCCTCCTGCTTGCCGGACTCGACCGTCACCTTGGTGATCTTCCCCCCCGCGAGGACGAAGACGTTCTTTCCGTCCTTGTCCAACTGGAGCTGGCCACCGTCCGCACCGAGCTTCGCCAGCAGCTTGGTCTCGCCTTCGCGCGGTTTCTGGAGCCAGAGGTCGTGCCCTTTCTCGAAGCGGGCGAGGTAGAGGACGTTCTCGCCGTCGGGCGTGATGACCACGTCGGCCAGATCGGAGGAATGCACCGTCAAACGGACGATCCGTTCCTCGATGCCTGCCAGCTCGATCTTGATGGGTTCGATCTTCTTCTCGTCCTTCTTGGCGTCTTTCTTGGTCTCGGACGCCTTGTCCTTCTCGGCGTCCGCCGCGGGCTTCGCGTCGCCGTCCTTGGCGTCGTCCTTCTTCTCCTCCTTGGCCTTGTCCTCTTCCTTCTTCTTGTCGTCCTTCTCCTTCTTCTCGCGTTCCTTGAGCAGCTCCAGCTCGGCCTTGGACAGGCGGAAACGATCGCGGGCCTCGCGGTTCAAGAAGAGCCCCATCGCGTCGTCCGAAGCGCCCCAGCTGCCGTGGCTGCGCTGGCCGAAGCGGTCGCTTTTGAAGACGATCATGTTCCCCTCCATCAACCAGCGCGGCGACTCGTCCTCGTAGCCGTTGAGCGTAAGATTTACCGGCGCGTTGGAACCGGAGACATCCACCAGCGCCAGCTCGCGCGACCAACGGTTGGTGTCGAGGAAGGTGCTGACGAGCCAACGGCTGTCCGGTGCCCAGTCGAAGCGGATGTCGCCGTCGCTGTAGGAGTAGTTGCGGTCACCACCGAGGACGACGCGGGCCTCCTTGTTCGTCACGCCAATGACCTTGAGCACGGTGCGGTTTTCCAGAAAAGCGACGAGCGATCCGTCAGGAGAATAGGCGGGCTGGAAGTTCTCCGCGCCGTTCTTCAGCAGCGTTTCCTCCTTCAGCACGGTGGCGCTGTAGAAGTAGGGCTCGTTGGTCCGGGCCAAGGTCGTTTCGTAGAGGTTCCAACTGCCGTCACGTTCGCCGGCGTAGAGCAGCTTGCGGCCGTCGGGGCTGAAGCTGACCGACCGCTCCTGCTGCGGGGTGTCGGTGATGCGGCGGGTGATCTTGTGGTCAATGGAGCTGACGAAGATCTCGCCGCGCACGACCACGGCCAGCTCCTTGCCGTTCGGCGAGAGGGCCATCTCCGTGGCGTCGCCGGACTGCGTCACATACGCGGCATCGTTGCGCTTCGGTCCGGAGCCGATGGAGACGGAGACCTTCACCGGATCGGCCGTGGCGGTCTTAGTATAGATGTCGCCGTTGAAGCCGAAGCAGAGCGTGCCGTCGTTGGCGATGGTGAGGAACCGGACCGGATGTTTGTCGAAGCGGGTGACCGGCTCGGTGGCTCCGGGATTGGCCAGCGAAAGTTTCCAGACGTTGAACGAGCCGCTGCGTTCGCTCAGGTAGAAGACGTCGCCACCGGAACCGGCCCAGACGGGATTGCGGTCCTCGCCGTCGAACGTGGTCAGCTTGGTGTGCGCGCCGCTGGCGGTGTCGTGCATCCACACGTCGCGCGCGATGGGCGAGCGGTGGTGTTTGCGCCACTCGTTCTCATAGCCCTTGCGGTCGTGATAGACGATGCGCGTGCCGGCCGCGTCGTAACGCGCGTCCTGCGCGGGCGTGGTGAAGACCATCTGGGCCGGACCGCCCGCGACCGGAGCGCGATACAGCTCGGGCAAGGTGCCGGTGGGGAACTGGATGTTCTCCCGGCTGTCGCGGCGCTGCGCGGTGAAGAGCACGAACTGGCCGTCGGCGGAGAAGTCGCTGGGGAAATCGTCGGCGGAGTTGAAGGTGAGCCGAGTGGGTTCGCCGCCGGTGGCCGGCACGGTGAAAACGTCGAAGTTCCCGTGGCGGTCCGAGGCGAAGGCCAGCGTCTTCCCGTCGCGCGACCAGACCGGCATGTAGTCGTGGGCCTCGTGGACCGTGAGCGGCTGCGCCGTGCCGCCGGACGCGGGCACGACGTAGAGGTCGCCACGATGGCTGAAGGCGATCTGCTTCCCGTCCGGCGAAATGGCGGGGTAGCGCAGCCAATGGGCTTCATCGGCGGCGATTGCGTTCCAAGCGACCGCGCATCCGGCCAGCAAACCTCCGGTCAGGAATTTGGATTTCATAGG